>JBCCLG010001034.1:0-2134 GCA_039027015.1 Acidobacteriota bacterium
CGCCTTGCGAACCGGGTCAAGATCAATTTTCCTGTTGTCGTAACATCTTCTCCATATAGCCGAACAGCGCCGGGACTCAGAAGAGATCCAGCTCCCATTCAAGATCGACCCGAAAGGACCCGTGATGACGAGTCGCCATTTCACCCTATTCGCTATTTTTCTGACCCTCCTCTTGGCGAGTGCTGCCGTCGCTGAGGAGAGCGCCGAGGCCGCTGCTGCGCCCGCTCTTGAGGAAGCCGCGCCAGAGCGAATTCCCGCGTCTCCCGAGGGTGAGCCCGCGGGCTGCGGCCTCGCGGCATCCAGCGGCCTTTTCGGCGAGCCCATAAGCGCGGTGGACCTGCAGGACGCTCAGCTGCTCTGCGATTGCAACAGCGACCAGGACTGCAGCAGGCGCTGCGGCGAGGGCGGCGGAACCTGCTTCATCGGCCCTGTGTGCAGCAACTGGCCCACCTTCACCGGCACGTGCCTGTGCAAGATCGCGGAGCCCTTCCCGTCGGACGCAGGCTGAACTCCGGTCCCTTGAGCGGACGAGCTCCGTTTCCGAGAGGCTGAAGCCTCGTCCGCGGAAGCGCCCCGCCGGTCTTCAGAATCTGGGCCCCCTGCGGCTGGCTCGAGTCGACCGGACCGGCGGGGAGCTTTCTGGAGCGCCTCCAAAAGTAGGCACGGTCAAATTCTTGACTGAGTCCAGAATTCATGATTTCATCCGCGTCATGTCGAGCGACGCCCGCCAACTTCTGCGCGAGAACGGCCTTCAGGTGACCGCCCAGCGGCTGGCCATCATGCGGGCCGTGGGCTCCCATCCCCACGCCACCGCCGATGAGCTGATCGAAGAGGTGCGCGCAGAGATCGGCTCGATTTCCAGGCAGGCCGTTTACGACACCCTCGGAGCCCTCGTCGACAAGAGCCTGATCCGCCGTATTCAGCCCGCGGGCTCGGCGGCCAGATACGAAGATCGCGTGGGGGACAACCACCACCATCTGATCTGTCGAGGCTGCGGCTCCACCGTCGACATCGACTGCACCGTCGGCAAAGCGCCCTGCCTGTCGGCCGTTCACGATCACGGCTTTGAGATCGATGAAGCCGAGGTGATTTTCTGGGGCTATTGCCCCGGCTGTCAGACGCCTGACGGCCGGAAGCCCGGTGAACAGGAGAACGCATGAAGGTGAAGAGCTCGCGGTAGCCGCGGGAATCCCTCGAGCCGAAGGCATGGCGCCGTGTAGAGCCCCGTGCCCCGAGGCGCCGAGGCCGTTCTAATCAACCCCCCCTGAAAAGCAAAACTTGCGGCTCGAGGTCCTTGAGCCTCCACCGCGACGACAGGCCGTCCGCGACCCGCCGCTGGGATTCGTGCGGCCTCCCAACCCAAGACTCAAGGCCCCTGGCGCGCCCGCAGAGCGCCCATGGGGGAAGTGAAGGAGAAAAAATGAGCGATTTAGGATCGGTGAGCAAATGCCCGGTGATGTCCGGCAACCCCTTGGTGGCTGGAGAGCCGATGCCGCCACGGTCTCCGGTGCAGGCCAGACAGGTCAGCCATCGCTGGTGGCCAGAGCAGCTGGATCTGAAGATTCTCGACCAGAATTCGGCCCAGTCGAATCCGATGCCCCAGGACTTCGACTACGCCAAGGAATTTCAATCGCTCGACCTCGAGGCGCTCAAGGCCGATCTTGAGGCCCTGATGACCGACTCGCAGGAATGGTGGCCCGCAGATTACGGGCACTACGGCGGTCTCTTCATCCGCATGGCGTGGCACGCCGCGGGAACCTACCGCATCGCCGACGGTCGAGGCGGCGGCAGCACCGGAACGCAGCGCTTCGCTCCCCTCAACAGCTGGCCCGACAACACCAACCTCGATAAATCCCGCCGGCTGCTGTGGCCCATCAAGCAGAAGTACGGCAGCAAGATCTCGTGGGCCGACCTCTTCATCCTGGTGGGCAACGTAGCCCTCGAGTCGATGGGCTTTAAAACCTTCGGCTTCGCCGGCGGTCGAGAAGACGTTTGGGCGCCCGAAGACGACATCTACTGGGGTCCCGAAAGCGAGTGGCTCGGCGACGCCCGGTATTCGGGCGACCGCGAGCTGGCAAACCCCCTGGGGGCCGTGCAGATGGGCCTGATCTACGTCAATCCCGAGGGGCCCAAC
>JBCCLG010001035.1:0-2133 GCA_039027015.1 Acidobacteriota bacterium
ATCCAGGTGATACGTTTCATGGAAGTCTACTGTTTGCTAAAGTGCTTGTGCTCAACACAAGGTCATAGAGCAGCATACGCACTAGTGGCTCTGCGCCACGAAGGCCGCCGCCGCGGTGCACGGAACGGGTTTCAGTCAGTCAATCGACTCCGAAGCGCTGCTCAACCCGGTGGTGGGGGCGCTTCTGAGCCTGATGATCCACAAGGCCCTCGCCAGGCTCAGGCGGGAGATGGCGGCCGGCCTTCGCTTCGGCAGCTATCGGCTAGAGCACAAGCTCGGCGAAGGCGGCATGGGCGAAGTGTGGCTGGCCCGCCATCCCCTGCTCGCCAGGCCGGCGGCCATCAAGGTGATGCACCGCGAGCGTCTCGAGTCGGACCGCTCGCGGCGCGAGGAGATGCTCGAGCGTTTCCTGCGCGAGGCGCGCACCACCGCTTCTTTGGAGTCGCCGCACACGGTGCGCGTTTTGGACTACGGCGTTCTCGAAGACGGCGAGGCGTTTCTGGTGATGGAAAACCTCGAGGGTATCGATTTGGGTAGCCTGGTGCGAGAGAGCGGGCCGCAGCCGATCGATCGGGTGAGGTCGATCCTGCTGCAGGCCTGCGAGTCTCTCGAGGAAGCTCACGATAAGGGTCTGGTCCACCGCGACCTGAAGCCCGCGAACCTGATGCTGTGCCGGGCCAACCGCCGACTCGATCAGCTGAAGGTGCTCGACTTCGGGATCGTGCAGGTCGATTCGGACCAGGGCGAGCCGCTCACCCGCACCGGGGCCCTGGTGGGCACGGCCGGCTACCTCGCTCCGGAGCTGCTCGCCGGCGAACAGGCGGCGGCAACTCCGAGCAGCGATATTTACGCCCTGGCCTGCGTTGCGTTTTACCTTCTCACCGGCCGCGCGGTCTTCACGGCGGGGCCGGCGCTGGCGCAGCTCTCGGCGCACCTGCGCGATGATCCGCTTCCGCCCTCGAGCTTCGCCGAGAGCCTGCCCGCCGCCTGGGATGAGCTGGTGCTCTCCTGCCTGGCAAAGAGCCCCGGCGATCGGCCCGCCTCCATTCCCGAGCTGGCCCGGAGTCTCGAAGCGATCGCGCCTTCCGGAGACTGGTCCCAAGAGGACCAGGCCGCTTGGTGGCGCGATTTCCCGGAGCGGAGCTCGGAGTGGGTCGGGCGCGCCGACGAGGGCACCCCAACGGAGGAGGCCGGAGGGTCCTGACCGGCATCCGGAGGCCAGCGTGCTGCGAAAGTGCCGACGCCCGCCAAGAGTGCAGGCCGCAGGTCAAGCCCGGACTCCCGTGCTAGCGTATAGGAAGGTAGCCCCCCTGAACATGAGGCCCCCGAGCCTTCCTTCCTCACGATCCTCCGCGCAATCCTGCCGCTCTCCGCAAAGCGGCTGAACTCCAGATTCGCAGCTGTAATCGTTATGTCGTCCGACTCCGCTCCCGAGTACGACTCTTCCGACGCCCGGGAGATCACCACGCTCCTCGACCGCTGGCAGGCGGGCGAAGAGAGCGCCTTTGAGCAGCTTCTGCCGGTGGTCTACCGGGATTTGAGGCTCATGGCCCACAAGGCCTTGGCCACCGAGCGCATCGAGCACAGCATGCAGGCCTCGGATCTGGTGCATGAGGCCTACCTGCGGCTGGCGCGCACGGCGAGTCTCGAAGCCCACGACCGCAGGCACTTCTTCGCCGTGGCGGCCCGCGCCATGCGGCGCATTCTGATCGACCACGCGCGCCGGAAGCTGGCCCAGCGGCGCATCGGGCCGCAGCAGCGTCTGACCCTCGATGAGGCGCTGCATTCGGCCTTCGACGCCCAGCGCGTGCTCGGCATTGACGAGGGCCTGACCGCTCTCGCCCGCCGACACGAGCGGGCGGCCAAGCTGGTGGAGCTGCGCTTTTTCGGCGGCTTCTCCGAATCCGAGAGCGCGGACATTCTGGGCGTTTCGACGGTGACCGCCAGCCGCGACTGGCGATTTGCCCGCGTGTGGCTGCTCAAATTCTTTGATGACAACCGATAGCAACGCTCTTGGCGGCCGCGGCGAGCGCCCCACGGCCACCGAGGTCGCGGTTCCAACGCCGGCGTCTCCAGACCTCGACACTTTAGAAGCCCTGCTCTACGAGGCCGCGCAGGTCGACGAGGAGGGCC
>JBCCLG010001036.1:0-2129 GCA_039027015.1 Acidobacteriota bacterium
CGGCCCCGGCGCCGACCAGCAGATCGCCGTCCTCGGCCTGGGCCGGCTGCACCATAGTGAAGCCGGGCCACTCATAGCCCCACAGCCGCGAACCGTCGTCGATCGCCAGGCCCACGGTTTCCTCGCCGCCGGTGAAGACCACCTGACGCACGCCGTCGACGGTGAAAATCTGCGGCGAGGTGTAGTGCACCGCGCCGCTGGGGCCCCGCCACCTGGGCTCGCCCGTGGCGACGTCGTAGGCGAAGAGGCCGCGGGCGTCGACGATCACCAGGCCGTCGGTCACCAGGGGGGAGCTTGAGAATCCCCAGGAGGGCAGCTTCGCTTCGGCCTCGGCGGCGACGTCGCGGCTCCACAGCACGGCGCCCGTGGCGGCGTCGAGGGCGTTGAGGATCCCGGTGGCGCCGTAGGAAAAGACTCGGCCTTCCGCCACCGCGGGAGTGGCTCGGGGCCCCGCGCCGGCGTTCGACTCGAAGAAGCGCACCGGGTCGGCGTGCCGCCAAACCGGCTCGCCCGAGTCCAGGCGGTAGGCGCTGACGGTCTCCTCCTCGCCGCGCTGTTCATGAGTGAAGATCCGGTCGCCGAGAACGGCGAAAGACGACCATCCCGGCCCCACCGGCCGCCGCCACAGCTCCCGGGGCGGCGAGGCCTGCCAGTCCGTCTCGATCTCGAGCCCGCGGACGACGCCGTCGCGCGCGGCGCCGCGGAATCCCGGCCACTGCGCCGCCGCGGCGAGCGCGGGGTCTTCCGCGGCCTCCCGCGGCGCGGCGATCGCGGGCTCGAGGTTCCCGTCGGTCAGCATCTGCGCCTCGGCCGTGGGCGACCAGCGCCACTGGAAGTCCGCCGCGTGGTTGCCGTCGATGCCGGTGGTGCGCAGCAGCGTCCAGCCGCCGGCGGTTAAGACCAGGAGCGCCGCCATCACGAGCCGGCGCGCGGCGGGCTCTCGGCCGCGGCTGGCCAGCGCGCCGATGACCAGGGCCGCGCAGGCCGTGGGCACGGCATAGACCGCCAGCCAGTGTGGGCCCATCGATTCATGCCGGAGAAAGTAGCTCGCGGCGAGGCCGCCGACCAGGACCGCCAAAGCGCCCAGGCGCTCCAGCCAGGGCGCGCGGCTCAGAAAGAGCCACCAGAGAACGATCAGCGCTCCCGCGCCGAGGGTGCCCTGAATCGCCAGGCTGAAGCCCTCGAATCCCTCGAGGGCGTTTCGGACGCCGAGCCGGCTGATGCCGAGCAGGGCCAGGAGAACCGCTCCCGGCCAAAGCCGCAGCGCCGGAGAGGCCTCGGCGGCGCGGCTCATCGCCCGAACCTCGCTGATTTCTTCCAAGAACAGCCAAGCCGATAGGTCATCAGAATCTCCTTGCGATCATGTCCAGGGTTTCCAGATCGGGATATTGAGGTCCGGGGTGTCCAGGTCCGGGGTGTCCAGGTCTGGGATGTCGAGGTCCGGGATGTACTGGGTCCGGGATGTACCGGGTCCGAGGCGCCCATGCTCAGGCGGGTGGCGAGCCTCTTTCGGGGGAGCAACGAGGCGGGGCTCGTCTCCTTACTCGCCTGGGCCGCGGTCGGGGAGTCTGTGTCGGGGAGAGTCCCCCGGCGGCGGGCGCTTACTCAGGCAGACGGAAGTGGGTGCGAACAAGTTCCATGCTCTTTGGGGCGAGCTGCTTCTCAGAGGAGGCGCTGCAGGGCGGCTCTGCAGTGAGGCTCTGCAGTGAGGCTCTGCAGTGAGGCGCTGCAGGGTGCCGCCCTTCGCTGGCGTCGCCCGGTGCTCTCCTCTCGGCCCCCTCAGAACTCGCTCGGCCATCCGACTCGATGCCGCAGTCCCCCAAGGTGGTGGACCCTTCGCCACTCTGGGTCCGCCGATTTCTAGCGGCCTCTCCGCGGCCTCTTCCGCCTGGTGCCCGAGTCCGTTTCCAAAGATGGGGCCGTGCTGCTCGGACAGCTTCGGGGGCCGAGAGGAGAGCCCCCGGCTCCTGATCGCTCCGGGCTCCGGCTGCTGCGGGCTCCGTTTGCTGCGGGCTCGGGTAGCTGCGGACTTCGGCTGCTGAACGCTCGGGTAGCTGCGGACTTCGGCTGCTGAACGCTCGGGTAGCTGCGGACTTCGGCTGCTGAACGCTCGGGTAGCTGCGGACTTC
>JBCCLG010001037.1:0-2128 GCA_039027015.1 Acidobacteriota bacterium
ACTTCTGCACCCATGTCGTTCCAACACACCCTGGCCAGCCTTCTTGACGTCAACCGCGGCGCCCTCGCGGTGTGCTTCCTCGACGACTCCGGGGAAACCGTCGATCTGGCGTGCGGCGAGGACTTCACGGCCTACGAAATGAAGGTCGTGGGCGCCTACATCGGCATCTACATGCGGCAGATGGCCGCGGTCATGGAGGCGGCGAGCCTCGGCACGCCCGAGCTGCTGCACATCGAGAAAGACGAGCTGCACCTCTTCGCCGCGCCCCTGCCGGACGATTACTACCTGGTTCTCGTGCAGCGGTGCCCGGCGTTGACCGCCCGCTCCCGCCGGTCCCTGGTGGCGGCCCGCGACGACATCGCCCGCGAAATCTTCAGCTGACTCTCGGCCCTGCCGAGGGCGCGGGAAGGCTCGGCCCCGTGTGGCCAGCCGACCGCGAGAGACCTACCGACAGCCAACGGGTTGCACTGAGTTATGAGCGATAAAGACCGCGATACAGACCGCGAGATAGAAGACGAGATTCTGACCGATCGAGACTCCGACGAGGCCTTTGAGCTGGCTCCCGAGAAGGAGTTCCCCTTCGAGCAGGAGAAGAAGGGTTTCTGGAAGAAGCTGAAGCGCGGCCTCTTCATGACCCACACCGAGATCATCGAGAGGGTCGACTCCGCGGTCTCCGGCAAGGCGGTGCTCGACGACGAGACCCTCGAGTATCTCGAAGAGAGCCTGATCGCCTCGGATCTCGGCGTTGATACCGCCCTCGAGCTGGTGCAGAAGGTCAAAGAGGGCATCCGCGTCGGCGAGACTCGGGACCTGGTCAAGATCCGCGAGATCCTCTCTGATCAGGTCGCGATCCTGCTGCTCGACGCGCCGCGCCCGACGCCGATCCGCAGCCCCCATCCGACGGTGACCCTGGTGGTCGGGGTCAACGGCGTCGGCAAGACCACCACCATCGCCAAGCTGGCGCGCTACTACCAGCGCCAGAACGAGAGGGTGCTGCTGGCGGCGGGCGACACCTTCCGCGCGGCGGCCATCGACCAGCTGAGCCTGTGGGGCGAGCGGCTCGGGGTCGACGTGGTCAAGCAAAAGCCCGGCGGCGATCCGGCCGCGGTGGTCTTCGACGCCCTGCAGGCCGGCCGCGCGCGCGGCGTCGACCAGGTGATCGTCGACACCGCCGGGCGCCTGCACACCAAGGACTATTTGATGAACGAGCTGGGCAAGGTGGGCCGGGTGATCGAGCGGGAGGCCGCGGAATGGCCGGTGCGCACGGTGCTGGTGCTCGACGCCACCACCGGACACAACGCGATCGTGCAGGCCCGGGAGTTCGCGCGGGTTGTGCCGGTAGACGGCGTGATTCTCACCAAGCTCGACGGCACGGCCAAGGGCGGCATGGCGGTTGCCGTGGCTCGCGATCTTCGCCTGCCGATCCTCTTTCTCGGCGTGGGCGAGGGGGCCGACGACATGGTGGAGTTCCGCCCCAGGGAGTTCGCTTCTGCCCTCTTCCAGTGACGACGGCGGCGAGGAAGGCCGCCGCCGCGATCTCGACTTTTTGAGGCGCACCCTCGAGCTGGCGGCCCGCGGCCGCTACGGCGCTTCGCCCAATCCGATGGTCGGCGCCGTGCTGGTGCGCGGCGGCCGGGTGATCGGGGAGGGGTACCACCGCAAGGTCGGCGGGCCCCACGCCGAGATCGAGGCCCTGATCGACGCCGGCCATGACGCGCGCGGCGCTACGCTCTACGTCAACCTCGAGCCGTGCGACTTCCACGGCCGCACCCCGGCGTGCTCCAAGGCGATGATCGAGGCGGGGGTCGCGCGCGTGGTGGCCTGCACTCGGGATCCCGATTCACGGGTCAACGGCGGGGGCTTTGAGCGCCTGCGCGACGCGGGAGTGGAGGTCGAGCACGGCTTTTTGGTCGAGGAGGCGGTTCGGCTCAACTGGCGGTTTTTCACCGCCGCTAGGCGCCGACGCCCGGCGGTCACCGTCAAGTGGGCCATGAGTCTCGACGGCCGGATTGCCACCCGCGCTGGCGACAGCCAGTGGATCTCGAGCCCCGAGGGCCGGGAGTGGGCGCTCGACCTCCGCGAGCGCAACGACGCGATTCTGATCGGCAGCGGCACCGCCCTGGCCGAC
>JBCCLG010001038.1:0-2125 GCA_039027015.1 Acidobacteriota bacterium
ATGTTGAGGCGTCAGGCCTTCGAGCAGGTCGGCGGCTTCGACGAGCGGTTCTTTCTCTACTTCGAAGACGTCGACCTCTGCCTGCGCCTGCGCGCCGCGGGCTGGGGCCTCGGCGAAGCTCGAGAAGCCGGGTGCGTGCACGTCAAGGGCGGCTCCCAGGACGGCGCCTCGGCCCTCAACCTCGAATACAGGCGCGGCCAGCTGCTCTACTACGCCCTGCACCGGCCGCAGTGGGAGAACGCCGTGCTGCGCGCCAAGCTCCGGCGCCGCCTGGCGCGCCTCGAGGAGCCCGAGCGCTCCGGCCTCCGCGAGCTGCTCGAGCGCCCGGCGCCCGAGGCGATCACGAAGAGCCCAGCCGACTCTTGAGGCTCGCCACCAGGTTGAGGGCCGCCAGGGGCGTCAGTTCGTCGACCTCCGTATCGCGGAGGATCTGAGCGACCAGGTCGGGCGGCGGCGTGAAGAGCGCCAGCTGCTCGCGGCCGGCCTCTATCGGCGGCGCTCCCGAGCCCTCGGCTCGGCGCGGCTTGCCCACCGGGTCATATTCCTGCTTCTCGAGGTTGGCCAGAATCTCGCCCGCGCGGTCGATGAGGTCGGCCGGCAGCCCGGCCAAACGCGCCACGTGGAGGCCGTAGCTCTTGTCGGCGGCGCCCGGCACCACCCGGCGCAGGAAGACGATCTGGTCCTGCCAGTCCTTGACCGCCAGGGTGCGGTTGACCACCCCCGGCAGCAGCTCGGCCAGCTCGGTCAGCTCATGGTAGTGAGTCGCAAAGAGGGTCTTCGGGCAGGCGCCGCGGTGCAGGTATTCGACGATCGCCCAGGCCAGGGACATGCCGTCGAAGGTCGCCGTGCCGCGGCCGACCTCGTCGAGAATCACCAGGCTGTTCTCCGTGGCGTGATGCACGATATTGGCGGTCTCGATCATCTCGACCATGAACGTGGACTCGCCGCGCGCCAGGTCGTCCGACGCGCCGACGCGCGTGAAGATGCGGTCGACCACGCCGATCTCGGCCTCCGCCGCCGGCACGAAACTGCCGGTTTGCGCCATCAGAACGATCAGCGCGACCTGGCGCAGGTAGGTCGACTTGCCGCCCATATTCGGCCCCGTGAGCACCACCAGGCGGGACTCTTCGTCGAGCTCGACGTCGTTGGGCACAAAGGCGTCGCCGCCGGCCATTTCGACCACGGGATGACGCCCTTCGCGCACGGCGATCGCCGCGCCGAGCTCGCGCATGCGCGGCCGGCAGTAGCGCTGCCTGGCCGCCAGCTCGGCGAAGCCGGCCACGGCGTCGAGGCTGGCGAGGGTCGAGGCCAGCTCGCGCAGACCCGGGCCGCTCTCGACCACGGCGCGGCGCAGGCGCTCAAAGTAGACCCCCTCCAGCTCGAGCTGCCGCTCCTCCGCGGTGAGGATGTCCTCCTCCAGCTCCTTGATTTCGGGGGTCACGTAGCGCTCGGCGTTCACCAGGGTTTGTTTGCGGATGTAGTGCTCGGGCACCAGATGCTGGTTGGCTTTGGTGACCTCGAGGTAGTAGCCGAAGACTCGGTTGTAGCGGATCTTGAGCGACGGAATGCCGGTGCTCTGGCGCTCGCGCTCCTGCATCGAGGCGATGTGCTTTTTGGCGTCGCGCGCCAGGGAGCGGCAGCGATCCAGCTCCTCGTCGACCCCCTCGGCGATCACCCCGCCGTTCTTGAGGGTCGGCGCCGGCTCCTCCTGGAGAAGGGTCTCGAGGCGCTCGGCGAGATCGCCCTGCGGATCGCATTCCGCCAAATCGGCCAGCAGATCGGCCTGACAGCGGGCGGCCAGGGCGAGCAGTGCGGGCGCGCGGCGCAGACTCTCGCGCAGGGTCGCCGCCTCGCGCGGCACCAGGGTGCCCAGCACCGCGCGGGAGAGGAGACGCTCTAAATCGCCGACCTGGGCCAGGTTGTCGCGCAGCTGGTCGCGCAGCTCGTGATGGGCGACCAGCTCCTCGACCGCGTCGTGGCGCTCGGCGATGGCCGCCGGCAGCCGCAGGGGCCGACGCAGCCAGTCGCGCAGCTGACGCCCGCCCGCCGCGGTGACCGTGCGGTCGAGAACGGAAACCAGGGTCGCCTTGGTGCCGCCCTCGCGCTGATTGCGGAAGACGTCGAG
>JBCCLG010001039.1:0-2124 GCA_039027015.1 Acidobacteriota bacterium
GCGGCCGCGGCGGGTGATCGGGGTCGGAGCCTGGGCGAGCAAGCGGGCTCGATCCGCGCTCGACGCCTCGCGCTACGAGATCGCGACGGTCCTGCATCCGAGCCCGGCGAGCCCGGCGGCTAACCGGGGCTGGGCCGAGCAGGCGAGCCGGCAGCTGATCGATCTCGGCGTCGAGCTGCCGGCGTAAAGAAGGGCCCCTCCGGGTCTGTGGGCGGTATGGATCCCATCCGCCGGGAAAGCAGTAGAATGCTTAAACCTTGGCGAGGCCGCCCTCAGCCGTCCATCTTCCCTCTCCAGAAAAGACTCACCCATCATGAGCAAGAAAATGCTGGTGGAAAGCGATCCCCACGAGACGCGGGTCGCTATCCTCGAGCACGATCGGCTCACCGAGCTGTATATAGAGCGGCATCACGATCAGGGCGTGGTCGGGAATATTTATAAAGGGCGGGTCAATCGGGTGCTTCCCGGCATGCAGGCCGCCTTCGTCAATATCGGTCTTGATCGCGACGCCTTTCTCTACGTCAGCGAGGTGCTCCAGACGCCGGACCCCCTCCTCGCCGAGGAAATGGGGGACGAGGAGGATTCTGAGGGCGACGGAGAGCACGGGAGCGAGCCGGAGATCCTGGCGCCGCCGCCGCCGGAGAAGTCCATCGACCAGCTCTTGCGCCAGGGCCAGGAGGTGGTGGTCCAGGTCCTCAAAGACGCTCTGCCCAATAAGGGCGCGCGGGTCAGCACCCAGATCACCCTGCCCGGCCGCTCGCTGGTGCTGCTGCCCAACGTGCCCCATCTCGGGGTCTCGCGGCGGATCGAGGACGAGGAGCATCGGGAGTCCATCCGCCAAATGCTCGAAGAGCTGCAGCCGCCTGGCTGCGGCCTGATCGCCCGCACCGCCGGCGCCGACGCCTCGCGTGAGGAGCTGGCCAGCGACCTCGACTATCTCCAGCGCCTGTGGCAGCGCCTCAGCGCCCGCGCCGAGCAGGTCTCGGCGCCTACCCTGGTGCACCGCGACCTCGATCTCGCCCTGCGCGTGGTGCGCGACGAGCTGAGCGAGGAGTTCAGCGTCGTGTGGGTAGACGGCGAGGAGACCTACGAGCGCCTGGTCGAATTCGTCGATCAGATCCAGCCCTCCTCGGTGCAGCGGGTGCGCCTGCACGAGCAGGATAAGGGCCTCTTCGAGCGCTTCAACCTGCATCAAGAGATCGAGGCGGCCCTCGGAACCAAGGTGTGGCTCAAGTCCGGCGGCCATATCGTCATCCACCCGACCGAAGCCCTAGTGGCGATCGACGTCAACACCGGGCGCTATGTCGGCAGGCACAACCTCGAAGACACCGTGCTCACCACCAACCTCGAGGCGGTCCAGGAGATCGTTCGCCAGGTGCGTCTGCGCAACCTCGGCGGCATCATCGTGCTCGACCTGATCGACATGGTCGAAGAAGAGCACCGGGAGCAGGTCTTCGCCGCCCTGGAGCGGGAGCTGGCCAAGGACCGCGCCAAGAATAAAGTGCTGGAAATCTCGGAGTTCGGCCTCGTCCAGCTGACCCGCAAGCGCAGCCGCCCCAGCCTCGAGCGCATCCTCACTCGCCCGTGCCCGTACTGCCGCGGCACCGGCCGCACCAAATCCCTCACCACCCTGGTGCTCGAGCTGCGGCGTCAGCTGCTGCGCCACCGGGGGCGCTACGTCGAGCGCGAGATTCTGCTGCGCGTTCATCCGGAAGTCGCCCAGGCCCTGCAGCGGAATGAGGGCTACATCCTCGACGAGCTGGAGCGCGAGCTGCGCGCCGCGATCCTGATCCAAAGCGATCCCGAGCTGCACCGCGAGCGCTTCGATATCTCTGAGGTTTGATGGCGTCTCGCGGCTTTGTAAAGGGGCCCCTCGAGGTCCGCGGATTCCGCGTGGCCGGCTGGTACGGCGCGGCGAGCGTCGCGGTGGGCGAGGGCGGCGAGCTCGAGGCGTGGATCGAGCGGGTGACGAACCCGGGCTCGGCGGTGGAGACGGTGCACTGGGGGCGCAACTACCTTTACCGCGCCGAGCTCGAGAGCGCGGGCGGTCCGATCGGCGTAGTGGTCAAGCAATTCCGCAACCAGGGCACCAAGAAACGGGTCGAGAGAAGGCTGCGCGGCAGC
>JBCCLG010001040.1:0-2121 GCA_039027015.1 Acidobacteriota bacterium
AAGAGAAATATATCTTACCATTTCATCTGTACGTACTGGAGGCAGAGGGGATGTGACAGACACTTGACTCGCTCATATTTCACCATCGACTACAACATAAGCCGACACATTCATGACTGGTGAACCGCTCTTGACCGCGTCGTCGGCATCAAGTGCGAAATGTCCGTGGTCGAGAACTATCGCGACGAAACCCTGATGACCGAAATGTTTCCCTACCTCTACGACCTGGGCTTCCGGCTGCTGCACGTGGAGGGCGGCTGGGGCCACCCCGAGACCGGCGAGATCTTCCAGGTCGACGGCATCTTCTTTCGCGTCTGACGATCCTGGGGCGAACCGCCCTCGAGCTTCCCTTTGACATTCTACAAGAAGGGCTTTATCCTCTCTTGTAGATTGTCAAAGGGAAGGCTCGCTCCCTCCGTTGGAGCGCCTGCTTTGAGAGCCTCCCGCCACAACGCCGACGCCGAGGAGAGAACCATGAGCACCGAGACATCCCGCCCGGACATTCTGCAGGGCACCCTCGATCTGCTGATCCTGCGCACCCTGCGGGTCGGTCCGATGCACGGGTGGTCGATCTCCCAGCGCATCCAGCAGGTTTCGAACGACGTCCTGATGGTGCAGCAAGGCTCCCTCTACCCGTCGCTTCACCGCCTGGAGCGCCGCGGCTGGATCGCCTCGGAATGGGGGGCGTCAGAAAACAATCGGCGCGCCAAGTTCTACCGCCTGACCGAGGAGGGGAGCGAGCAGCTGGAGGTGGAGACCGACCGCTGGCAGCGCCTGTCCGCGGCGGTGAGTCAAATTCTCGAGCACGCCTGAGCGCGTCGGGAGAGGCAGGGAATCGTGGGATTTCGCGAAGACTTCGCGTATCGATGGCGCGCGCTCACCGGCCGGCTTCGCCTGGAGGACGAGCTGGACGAGGAGCTGCGCTTCCACCTCGAGATGGAGATCGAGCAGCGCATGGCCGCGGGCGAGAGCCGCGAGCGTGCCACGCGCGCCGCGCGTCTTGAATTCGGCGCCCCGGAGGCCGTCAAGGAAAGGGTGCGCGACGCCTGGGGGGTGCGGCTGATCGACGAGACGGGGCGCGACGTGCGCGGCGCGATTCGGCTGCTGCAGAAGTCCCCGGCGTTCTCGCTGGTCGCCCTCTCGAGCCTGGCGGTCGGCCTGTCGGTGGCCGCGGTGGTCTTCAGCCTGGTCGACGCCGTGCTCCTGCGGCCCCTGCCCTTCCCGAAGCCCAAAGCTTTGGTGTCGATTCAAGAGGTGACCCCGGAGGGTCAGCCGTACTCGGTCTCGGATCCCAATCTGCTGGATTTCGCAGCCATGAGCCGTTCGTGGAGCGGCATGGCCGGCATCCTCTTTCAGCGGCCTCGCCCGGCCCTCGAGATCGTCGGGGGAGCCCGCCTCCTGCTCGAGGGCGAGCTGGTGACGCCGTCCTTCTTCCAGGTTCTTGGGGTGGAGGCGCGGCTTGGGCGCACCTTCCTGCCGTCCCTGGGAGGAGCCGCGCCGCGGGAGGTGGTCCTCACCCACGGCGCCTTCGCGCGGTATTTCGGCGGCGAGGAGTCGATCGTCGGCTCGGCCATCAATCTCGACGGCGAGCCCTGGACGGTGATCGGCGTGCTGCCGCCCGGCTTTCGATACAGCCAGGCGGAGAGAGATCTCTACGTGCCGCTCACCGTGGACATGGCGGGCCGCCGCGGCGACCGACGTCTCGACGTGATCGCCCGCCTCGCGGAGGGCGTGAGTCTCGAGCAGGCGGAGCAGGAGCTGGCGGGAATCGCGACGAGCCTGGCCGCCACCCACCCGAGCTCCAACAAGGGTTGGGGGGCCCTGGCGCAGCCCCTCGACCGCTATCTCCTGGGCGAGGAAGACCGCCAGAACCAGCTGATGCTGCTCGGCGCCGCGGCTCTTCTTCTTCTGCTGGCCTGCGCCAACGTGTCGAATCTGCTCCTGGCGCGCGGCGCCGACCGCTCGGGCGAGATTGCGCTGCGTCTGGCCCTGGGCGCCGGCAGCCGCCGGGTGCGCCGGCAGCTGATGCTCGAAGCGCTGGTGCTGGGCCTTTTGGGCGGCGCGCTGGCGGCCGGTTTGACGCTTCTGGCCATACCGTGGGTGCGGTCCTTGGAGGTCGAC
>JBCCLG010001041.1:0-2119 GCA_039027015.1 Acidobacteriota bacterium
CGGGCGCCGCGCTGCTTTTCGACCAGCGCCTCGATCTCTTTTTTGAGCTCGCCCTCGTACTCCAGGACGAAGGCGTCGAGCTTGGTGTTGAACTCGGCGGCCAAATCGACGATCTCGCGCAGATCGCCGAGGTTGATCTCCGTGGCGCCGCGATCTTCGGCGTCCTCGATGGCGCTGCGGACCCGGGCGAAGGTGGGGTCGACGTAGGCCTCGAAATCCTCGCGCAGGGAGGTCACCTTCTGCGCTTCGAAGGTCTCGTTGGCCTCCATTTTCTGAATCGTGGCGAGGATTCTCTGCTTGATCTCCTCGGCCTCTTCCTCGCCCTGCAGTCCCAGGGTTCCCGTCCAGTCCTCGATCGCCTGGTACTGGATCAGCAGCACGTCGCTCTCGATCTCCCGGGTGAGGTTCAGGCCGGTCATCCAAGAAGCCTGGATTTGATTCGCCAGCTCACTCACCCGGCCTGCCGCCAGCTCGGAGATCACCAGGATGGCGGCGAGTCCGGCGACCGCCAGCAGCGGGCTGACCAGCACTTTGTAGCGCAGCTTCAGTCTATTGAACATGGGTGGCTCCGGCCGCCGCGGTCGTCAAACCGCGCGCGTCCTCGAAACGGGTGAGGTCATTTTTCGGTGATCTCCAGAACCTTGACGCCGTCCGGCAGCTCGGTTTCGGCGGCGACGTATCCGACCGAGCCCGGAGTGCGGGCGATGCGCTCCAGCAGCTCGCTCTCGTTGGCCAGCTCGCTGGGGGCGTTGTCGCGGCCGGAAAAGATCATGCGCTGCCAGAAGCTTTTGATGTGCGAGAGCTTCTTCTTGTGCACCGCGCGCGTGAAGTCTTCGCGCACCTGCGAGTCGTCTGACAGGTCGAAAGGGGTGGCTTCCTGGCCGTCTTCCCAGCGCTTGACCTTGCGCAGGAAAATCTTGGAGAGCTTCTTTTTCGCGACGCTCTCGGTCTTGAGATCTTCGTGCACCACGATCTTGAAGGTCTCCTGCCCGAGGGATGCGTAGGCCGGACAGAAGAGCATGAAAATCGAAAGGGTGACTGCAAGTTTTTTGGACATATGGAATCTCCCCGGGATTCAGCAGCCGGCCGCGCGATGGCACCTCACGCCGCGCCGGCCTCCCGAATGATCAGGGTCCTGTCGATATCGAGCAGGAGGATCAGGTCTTCACCCTCTCCATAAACCCCTTGAATGTAGTCTGACTGCACGGTCATCACGTCGTCCGGCGGCGGCTGGACGCGCAGAACGTCGAGATGGACCACCTGGTGAACGGCGTCCACCAGCAGGCCGATGAGCCGACCCCTGGAGCTGACGGAAATCACCCGCGAGGAGCGCTGCAGCTCCGTTTCCTCAAGGCCCACCCGCAGCCTGAGATCGATCAGCGGAAGGACCCTCCCGCGATAGTTCGTGACGCCCCGAATCGGACGGGGGGCGTGGGGCACTCGGGTGATGGTGCTGACGCGGAAGACCTGGCGCACCGGATGCACGGGCATGGCGAAGGTTTCGCCGGCGAGAGCGAAGGTGACGAAGGTGTCGAGCTGCACGGGAGCGGCCTGCTCCTGCGCCTGAAGATCAGCTCCCGCGACCTGGTCCGCGAAGTCGAAGATGCGCGTCGGCTGCGCGGCCTCGGCGGCAGCGCCCGCCGCCGTGAGCTGGCCCGCGGCCCCGGCGTCGAGGGCCACCGAGTCGAGCGAAGACGGCCGGTCCGCCAGGCCGCCGCCAGGCAGCGGCGCGTCGCCGGCGCTCGAGCCGGCGATCTCGGCGGTATCGCCCGGGCCGGCCTTGCCCGCGGAGCGCAGCAGGTCGGCGGCGAAGCCGAAGGCGGGAAGGCTGGGCCGAGCTGGTTCCGCCGCCGCCGTCTCGGCCGGAGCGTCGCTTTCCTCGCGCGCGGTTTCCGCAGCGGTCTTCTCGTCCTCCGGCCCTGCGGCCGCGGAAGGCTCCGTCGGCTGCGGTTCTTCGACCGGCCGACGACCTTTCTTGTCCTTCTTCATGAGGGCGTGACGATGTTGGGCGGCGAGACGGAAGTGGGCGGCGAGACGGAAGTGGGCGGCATCGATGTGAGGGACGAAGAGTCGAGAATCATGATCACCCGACCGTCACCGAGAATCGTCGAGCCAGAAA
>JBCCLG010001042.1:0-2112 GCA_039027015.1 Acidobacteriota bacterium
GCGCTCGCCCTCGTTGCCGAGCACCGAGCCGTCGTCGTAGACCTCCTCCCGGGCCAGGCGCGCCAGGTATCCCAGCTCGCGTTTGTCGAGGCCGCTGAGCAGGCGCACGCCGCGCAGAAAGCTCACCCGGCTCTCCAGGGCTGCCGGGTCTAGGTCTGGCAGCTGATCGGTATCGATGCGCACCGCCGAGCGGCCGCTTTCGGACGGCGGATTGAACAGGCTCGTGGTCTTGAAGCCAGGGCCTTCGGTGGCCATTCGGGCAGCCCGCAGGTCGCCGTCTTCCTCGGCCATGGCGGCAAAGTAGGCGCGCCAGGTCGGGTCCACCGAGGCCGGATCGTCGAGAAAGTGCGCGTACAGCTGCTCTACGAACGCCAGGTTGGCGCCGCCCAGGGGATCTCTCGAGCTTTCCATGTCAAGGCTCCTGAATCGTAACGAGAGGAGAAAGTGCGGGGGTACCTCTATCGCCGAGCCTTTATTGTGCCACGTCTTCGGCCGGGGTGCGACGCTGCACGTCCACCACGCGCATCGAGGCGCCGCGGAAAAAAAGCGGGCCCGGCTCGTCGCTCCACCAGGGCATCCGCCCGCGCTCGATCTCGAACTCGAGCCGGTACAGGGTCAGATCGAAAAAGGAGTCGTAGTCCTCCCGCCTGCGCTCCCGCCGCTCCACCTGAGCCTCGGTGGGCTCGAAGACGACGCGCACCGGCTCGGCTCCGAGCACCACCTCGCGGCTTTGATCGCCGATCCGGAGGCGCGCCGGGTTCTCGCCCTCGGCGCCGCTGCGCAGCTCGAGCTCGAGGCGGGTCATCGGCTCGACGGTCTGAATCCACAGCTCGGCCCGGTCGCCGGCGAGCAGCCATAGCTCCTCCTCCACCGGCCGAATGTGGTCCTTACGCCCCCACAGCCACACGTTTTTCTGCACCTGGCCGTGGTACCCGGGAATCTCCCAAATTCCGTATTCGATCGGGGTGAGCGAGAAGGCCGCGCTGCGCACGTGGCTCTGCAGCGTCGGCTGCGGCACCGCCAAACCGTGGGGCGCGAGCACCAGGGGCCCGACGAAGAAGCCCGCCGCGGCGGCGAACGGCAGCAGCGACCACGAAGGCGAAATGCGCGTCACCAAAAAAACAAAAGCCGGGTAGGCCATCACGAAGTAGCGGTTGCCCACGAAGCCGCCGCCGCCGTGCCAGTTGAAAGGGATGAAGATCAGGAAGAAGAGCCCCACCGAAAAGGCCGAGGCCAGAACCCACCAGCCCGCGAAGCGCCGGCGGCCGTGGATCAGAAAGAGCAGAATCGAGAGCGCCGCGAACGGCTGATAGGGCACAAAGCCCGTGTGCTTGCCGAACGTGAACCCGACCAGATCTTCCCGCAGCTCGAATCCCTGAATGTTGGGGACGCTGAAAATCCACCACCAGGCCGCCGAGCGCGAGTCTTCCTCAACGGCCTCCTCGCCGGGCGCCGCCGGCGGCGGCTCGGGCGCCGGCTCGACCATCCGCAGATACGGGTTGTGCACCGGGAAGCCGGCGCGCAGATCCACCAGATAGGCGGTCGGCTGGCCGGTGAGGACCACCGACCCCAAGGCGTAGATCGAGATCGACGCCACCGACGCCGCCAGCCAGATCGCCAGGCCCTTCCACCGGCGGCGGCGCAGCAGCTCGAAAACCACGGGCAGGCCCAGGGCGGCCAGCATCGGCTTGTTGTAAACCCCGAGGGCAAGACCCGAGGCCGAGAGCACCAGGGGCCAAGGCGAGGCCCAGAAACGCTCGCCGCGCCGCGCCGGCCGGGCCTTCTCCGCGGCGTCGCCGGCCGGGCCTCCGGGGCGTTTCTCGGCCACCGAAAGGCCGAAAAAGAGGCACGACGCCGCGGCGAACATATTGAGCACTTCCGGGTGCAGCCAGTAGACGTAAGACCAGCCGACGGAGGCGATGAAGAAAAAGGCCGCGAAGCTATCGGCCAGCCAGGCCGGGTTATGCCGCCTGAGCCACAGGGCCGCCATCCAGATCATGCCGATCAGCATCAGCATGTTGAACGCCACCATGCCCTTGGCGCCCCACAGGCCGGCGAACGGCGCGGCCAGCAGCGAGTAGAGATAAGGCTTGCCGAAATAGAGGCTCTGCC
>JBCCLG010001043.1:0-2111 GCA_039027015.1 Acidobacteriota bacterium
GCCAACAGCATGCGGCCGACTACGCCCCTCCCCGATGCGGCCGTGGGCGGAGTGCTGCAATTCGCGGGGTCTCGAGGCCCAAAAAGGGCACGGTGCGCCCGAGGAGCGCCGGCGCCCTTCCGGCTCTCGGGCGGCGCACGAGCAGAGCCCGTCCGAGAGCGAGCGGACGGGTCTCCCGAGTGCCCGCCGCGTCGAGCGCGGGGTCCCCCCAGGCCGCCTCGATCAGGTCCAGGTCCTGCGCGGCCCCGGCCATTACCAGGGCTTCGGCGCAGGTGGCGGGCAGGCGCCCCTCGAGGACGAGATGCGCCTCGGGATCGTCCGAAGCCCTCTCGCCGAGAGGGCCTTCGAAAAGAGTCTGGCCGTCCTCGAGCTCCTTGGTCCGCGCACCGGCGAGCCCCACGGTCAGCGGGCGAGGCGGGCAGGTGGGCGGCCCTTCGACGAGGCGCGGCGGCTGGCGGGTTCCCCGGGCCCGGTAGCGCAGAGTCGAGAGGGCGGTCCTCAGCTTCCGCATCGGCCGTCGCCACAGCGGGCTCCAGCCCCAGAACGCCGATTCCAGCCGCTCGAGGGCGGGGTGGCGGAGGCTAGAAGGGTCAGAAGACGACATCGGGAACCCTGCGGCCGCGAAAGACCGCCTCGTAGCGCTCGGCGCAGGCCTCCACGCCGAAGTTCGGGGCGGCGGCGAGGGCTCGCTCGGCTCGGCGCCGTCGGGCTTCCGGGTCGCTCGCCTGGCGCGCGGCGCTTTCGAGGGCGGCCAAATCGCCCGGCCGGTCGACGATCCAGCCCGCGCCCGCCCGGCGCACCACGGAGCCGAGATCGCCCACGTCGGTGCCGAGAAAGGGCACGCCGAGCTGCAGGCACTCCAGCATGAAGACCGGCAAACCCTCGTAGTCTGAAACCAGGCAGCCGACGTCGCAGGCGGCGATCAGCTCGGGGATGTCGGTGCGAAACGGGAGTCGGCGGATCTGCCCCGTGCCCTCGGCGATCGCCCGATCGACCTCGTCCTCCAGCTCGCCGCCGCCCACGATCAGGAAGTGCAGATCGGGCAGATCGCTCACCCGCCGGGCCAGCCCGACGAGGTCGAGAGGTCGCTTTTGCGGGTGCATGCGCGCCGCGGTGAGAAAAATGACGGCGTCCTGCGAGTAGCCCAGCTCGCGACGCAGGCGCTCGCGCAGCGCCGGACGCGCTGCCGGCGGCGGCAGGTCGCGCTCCGCCCGCCCGCACGGTCAGACCACGGGTGCGCGCTCCTCAGGCCAAGGCGCCTCGAGCCCCGTCAAGGCTTCGGCGATTCTGCGGTTTTCCGCCACCACCGCGCCGATATGCGGGCGCAAATCGGCGCGCCGAAAGCGCTCGATATAGCCGACTCGGTGATCGTAAAGGTGGTCGACGACGCGGATGCCCGGGCGGCCGAGCCCCGGCGCGAAGTCATAAAAAAGAGTCGTGCCGTTGGCGTTGTAGATCACCGAAGGACGCCAGGCGTCGATCAGGGCGCGGATCATGCCCGGCATGGCCGCCGGGTGCACCAAATCGCCGAGGCAGTAGAGGTGAGGCCAAATCGCCTGAAAATCCGAGCGGCGGTCCCCCTTCTCGGCGGTGTGGGGCGCCAGGGTGAGAAAGGCGATGCGCCACCGATCGCGGAGCGCCGCCAGGGTCTCGAAGAGGGTGTGCTCGGCGCCGCCGCGGGCCAGGAACGGCACCAGAACCAGCATGCGGTCGCGGCCGTCCTCCTCCGGGCCCGGCCAGCGCCAGCGCGCGGCGTCGCGCAGCTCGAACGCCGGGGAGCGCGGGAACGGTCGATCGCTGAGGTAAGAGCCCAGCCGGCGCGGGTCGGTCGCATTCTCGCGGCGCCGGGCCGCGTCGGCGGGCTCGGTGACCCCCGCGGGGGGCAGGACCTTGACGATCGTCTGCCGGGCCCCCCTGCCGCCCCTCCGAGGGCGAGGCGTGACGGAGTCAGTTGGCGCGTCGTAGCGCCAGGCGGAGCCGCGAAAAAAGGCGTAGGGCCTGAGCTCGCGGGAGGTGAGAGTCTCGACGGTGGGGCAGTCCGGGAAGCTTTCGAGGGGCTGTCCGCCGCCGCGGGTGACGCCGAGCACCACGGCATCGACGCTTTCGGCGGC
>JBCCLG010001044.1:0-2098 GCA_039027015.1 Acidobacteriota bacterium
TGGGTGACAAGAAGCCCGGGAGACAGCTCGAGCTCCGCCAGCCTGGCGGGCTCGAAGCGCAGCCACCAGGCAGGGCGGCCGGCGCGCTCGTCCCAGCTCCCCTCCCGAGGCGACCACCCATCCTCCGTGAGCAGCGCCACAGCGCTTCGGCGCAGGGAAGCGAGGCGCCGAGTCGTCGACGCCGTCAGCTCGATCTCCAGCTGACTCGCCGCCCGCACCACCGCCGACGATACGGCGCCCTGGCGACGCGCCAGGCGCACCCGGAGACCGGGCACCGCCTGGGCCGCCCGCCGCACCTCGGGCAGCGCGCGCTCCAGGAGCTCCGGACTCTCGAAGTGGAGCGTCATCTGCGCTTCGGTCGGGGAGCCCAGGCTCTCGGCCACGCCGAGGGCCGAGCGGCGCAGCTTCGGCGCGGCAGAGCGCTGGAGGATCGACCAGCCCGCGGGCTCGACCGCACCCCGCGAGAGAGCGGCCGCCAAAGCGCGCTCAAGACTCAGCAGCCGCTTCTCCGCCTCGGCGCTCTCGAGACCGGGCGGCAGAGCGATCTCCGCCACCAGCACCCGGCTCACTCCCGAGGGCACCAGCTCCCGGGGCAGCTGGGGCACCAGGGCGAAAACCCCGGCGAGAAGCGCGAGGGTCGCCGCGAGCCCCGGCCAGGGATTCTCGAGACCCCGCTCGAGCGCCTTGAGATAGAGGCTCCGGCCCGGCTGGCGGCCTCCGCGCCCGGGCGCGGATCCGCCGCGGCGATCCCAGCGCGCCAAAACCGGCGTCAGGGTCAGGGAGAGCGCGAGGGAGAGCGCCAGGGTGCTGACGATGGCGAAGGCCTGCACGCCGAAAAAGGCGCGCGCCAGGCCCCGCAGGTAAATCAGAGGCACGAAGACCACGGCGGTGGTGAGAAAGCTCGCCACCAGCGCCATGGCGATCTGCCGGCTGCCGGCGAGAACCGGGCGGCCGCTGCGCCGCTCGCGGGCGCTGGCGATCGACTCGAGCACGACGATCGAGTTGTCGACCAGCATGCCGGCGGCGAGCGCCAAACCGGCGAGGGAGATCAGGTCGAGGGAGACGTCGGCGACCAGGAAGGCGCTGAATGCGGCCAGGATCGAGACCGGCACCACGACCACCATCGCCACAGCCTGACGGAAGCTGCCGAGCAGCAGGCGGAGGATCAGCGTGCCGAGGGCGAGGCCTATCAAACCGGCCTGGGCGAGCTGGAGGAGCGAGGCCGTCACCTCGCGGCTGCCGTCATCGAAAACGAAAATCTGCAGCGCTCCGGCGCGCGGCGCCAGCTCGGAGACCACCTCGCGAGCTTCCCGGGCGAGGCGCACCGCGTTGGCGCCCGGGGCGCGGAAGACCTCCACCACCACCGCCGCCGCGCCGTCGACTCGGGCCAGACCGCCGCGGGGCACTTCGCCCAGGGTGATGTCGGCCACGTCGGCGAGGCGCAGCCCCGCGGGCGTCACCTCCAGGCGCTCCAGGGCTTCGAGATCGCGGACCGGCTGACGCACCAGCACGGGACGGAGGGTGCCGCCGTGGCTCAGACGACCCAGGGGGCGATCGCGACCCACCGCCGCCAGGCCCTGAACCAAATCGCCGGGCACCAGCCCGTGGGCGAAAAGATCCGCAGCCCTCGGCGCCACCACGGGCCGCAGGTCCGCCGCGCCCACCAGGCCGATTCGGCCGGCGCCCTCGAGTCGGCTCAGCTCGGGCAGCAGCACCTGATCGGCGAAGGCGGTCGAGCGGGTCGCCGAGGCGCCCTGAACGGCGATTCGCAGGATCGGCTGTCCGTCCCCCGAGTCCACGTCCACCGACAGCGCCTCGAGATTCGTCGTCGCCTCCCCCACCAGGCGCCTCTCGACCTCGATGCGCAGCCGGTCGATGTCGGTCTGCCACTCGGTCTCGAGCACCAGACGCACCTCGCCGTCATCGATCGTCGACGTCACGTCGATCACGCCTCCGAGGGTGGTCAGCCGGCGCTCGAGGGGCCTGGCGACCTGCGCCTCCAGCTCGTCACGGGAGCGCTCTCGATCCCGGGCGGTGATCTCGAGGCGCGGCCTCTCGAGGGTCGGCAGCAGCGAGACGGGCAGGCGCCACAGCGAAA
>JBCCLG010001045.1:0-2096 GCA_039027015.1 Acidobacteriota bacterium
CGAGTCCAGGCCTCGAAGCGTATTTTGAGGTGTCCGTCTCCGCAGTCTCGAGGTCACCCGGACTCGGTGGCTCCCGCCTGGCCGAGCCTCTGGAGGCTGCCGAAGCCCTTCGAGTGAGGGGCCCCAGTGCAAAAGAGGGCGGGCCTAAGACCCACCCTCTAATCGAGACAGCTGGCGCCCGGACTATAGACGAAAGGCCAACGAGGGCGCTACTCGCCGGGGCCGCGGCGCGCTCCTCAAGCAGCCCGGCATTCTCGACTTCTTGTGCCATTATGGCACGAATTTCGCTCGCGCATCAGGCAGCGGCCGCGGAACGCTCTCGAGGGGAGATGGCAGCTGTTTTGCAGACCCAAAAGGCGGGCCCCGGGCCTGCGGGCGACCCCCCGCGAGGCGAGGAGAAGCACCGGCCCACATCCGGACCGAGCCCCCACACGGACACCAACACATCGAGGGACGCCCGCCAGCCCCCCCCTCAACGCGGAAAGCCCCAGAGCCAAGACGCCGCATCGCGAGGTCCCTGATTTCCGGGGCCCAGGCCTCGAATCCCAACTCGAAAATCCTCGAATCCGAAGCTTCCTGAAGATAAGGCAAAGACCCGAACCTCGATAAGGAGAGGCAGCAGCATGAAGAGTGGTGAACAGACGATGAATCGCGGTCGACAATCCTTGACGTTCGTCTTGGTGATAGCGGCGACCGTTTTCGGAATGGTGCTGGCCGGAGGGCTGGACCTGACTCCCAAGGGCTTCGCCGACGATTCCGGCTCCACCATGGTGCGGGTCGAGGGCTCGGCGGCGGGCCTGCCGAGCTTCGCGGACCTCGCCGAGGCGGTCTCGCCGGCCGTGGTCTCCATCCAGGCGGTCAAGATCGAACGCGAGGCCCGGGGCGGCAACCCCTTCGACCTCTTCTTCAACCCCCGCCAGCGGCGCCCGCGGCCGGAGGGTGAGGAGCGGGAGCGCCCGCAGGGGCGCCGCGCGGACTCGTCGGGGAGCGGCTTTGTGATCAGCGCCGACGGCCTGATCGTCACCAACCACCACGTGATCGAAGACGCCGAGGAGCTGGTCGTCAACCTCGGCGGGCGTCAATATCCGGCCGAGATCAAGGGCGACGACCCGGCCACCGACATCGCCTTGCTCAAGATCGAGCCCGAGGAGCCTCTGCCCTTTCTCGACCTGGCCGAAACGGACGATCTTAGGGTCGGCGACTGGGTGATGGTGATCGGCAGTCCGCTGCAGCTCAACAACTCGGTGTCGGTGGGCGTGGTGAGCGCGATGGGCCGGTCGATCAACATCACCCCGGACTCCTCCCTCGAGAACTTCATCCAGACCGACGCGGCGATCAACTTCGGCAACTCCGGCGGTCCCCTGGTGGATCTCGAGGGCCGGGTGGTCGGCATCGCGACGGCGATCAACTTCGGCGCCGAGAACATCGGCTTTGCCGTGCCCTCGAGCACCCTCGAAGGGATTCTGCCGCAGCTGCTAGACAGCGGCGTGGTGCGCCGCGGCTACCTCGGCGTCGACATCACCGACCTCACCTTCGAGGAAGCCGAGGCCTTCGGCTACTCGTCTACCGAGGGCGCCCTGATCTCCCGCGTGCGACCCGAAAGCCCGGCCGAGGATGCCGGCCTCAAGCGCGGCGACATCGTGGTCCGGGTCGACGATCGCGAGGTCACCAAGAACCGCGAGCTGATCGACTACGTTTCCTCCAAGCCTCCCGAAGCTGAGGTCAACGTGCGGGTGTTCCGGAACGGCGAGTTCGTCGAGCGGAAGGTCACCCTCGGCGAGCGGCCGGGTACCGACGCGCCCGTGGCGCCGGCGCAGATCGAGGAGGAGGGCGCCATCGAGTGGCTCGGCCTCCAGTACCAGGACATCACCCGGAGCATGCGGGACAGCCAGAACATCCCGAGCTCCCTGGAAGGCGTGCTGGTCACCAACGTGGCGCCCGACAGCCCGCTCTTTGACGAGAGCGTGCGTCCCAACGACATCATCGTCGACGTCAACGGAGAGCCCGTGGACGGCGTCGAGGGCTTCGAGCAGGCCGTCGAGAAGGTGGAGTCCGGGCGCTACCTGCGCCTCTACGTCAGCCGCATCGACCCGCGC
>JBCCLG010001046.1:0-2094 GCA_039027015.1 Acidobacteriota bacterium
GAAGGCGCCGGCCGGGCTCGAGAACGGCTTCGGCCGAGTCTGGAAAACCCGAAGGTGTCGAGGCGGACGCGTCGCCGAGGCTCCAGCCGCTGAGGGTCAGGAGATCTACCGGGCTGCCCTCCTCGCCGGCGGGGCGCACGGTGGGCGCGTCGCCGGCGAAATCGAGCTGCGCATCCTCCAGGCGCGCCACGCGCTCCACCTGCTCGAGGTGAACGCCCCAGGAGCGGCCCGCGGCCTCGACCCTGAGGAAGGACTGAGCGACGCCGCCCTTCATGACGCCACGCCCCCGACCAGCCGCTTGAGGGTCGACTCCAGCTCCGGCTCGGCCACCGGCTTGACCAAATAGGCGTCGGCGCCGGCATCGAACGCGCGCCTGCGATGCTTTTCCGCGCCGCGCGAGCTGAGCACCACCTTCGGCAGGTGGCTGTAGCGACCGTCGCCGCCGAGCACCTCCATCAGCTCGAATCCGTCCATGCGCGGCATCTCGAGATCGAGCAGCACCAGGTGCGGGCTGACGCTGCCGGCGTCGAGCTGATCCAGGGCGTCGCGACCGTCGCGCGCCTCGATGCCGTCGAAGCCGAAGCGGCTGACCAGCTGGCTGAGGTAGCGCCGCATGCTGAGGGAGTCGTCGACCACCAGAACCTCGCGGTTGGCGGGCGCTCGCGGGCGCTCTCCCGGCCGGGCGGGCGCGGCCCGCGGGCGCGCGGCCTCTCCCCCTTCGGCCCAGGCCGAGGGGTCGAGAATCGGCACGGGCAGCCCGGCGCCCGTCTGAGTGACGCCGAGCAGGCCGCGCAGCCGGAGCAGGTGGCGGCCCAAGTCCTGGACCACCACCTCGCGCCCGCCGATCAGCTCTTCGACCACGATGGCGGTGCCGCCCGAGTCCCCCGACCGGCCGAGGATGGCGATCTGCCCGTCGGCGGCAATAGCGGCCCCCGAGTCCTCGGCCAGGCCGGCGGAAGCCGCCAGCCTGAGGATGCGGTAGATCTCGCCGCCCGAGCGCAGGATCTGGTGATCGCCCACTCTCTCGACGCTCTTCGTTTCGAGGCGCTCGAGGCGCTCGAGGCCGTCGCTCGGCACGGCCAGCACGCGCCCGCCGTCGCGCACGATGAGCACGCGCTGAACGGCCAGCGAGGTCGGGGTTTGCAGGATGACCGCGGTACCTTCACCCGGGCTCGACTCCACGCGCACCCGGCCGCGCAGCTCGCGCACGCTCTCGCGCACCACGTCCATCCCCACGCCGCGTCCCGCGATGCGATCGATTTGGGCGGCGGTCGAGAGTCCGGGCTCGAAGATCAGCTCGTGCAGCTGGCTCTCGCTCCACGAGGCCACCCGCTCGGCGCTGACCACGCCGCGCTCCACGGCCCGCCTGCGCACGGCCTCGGCGTCGATGCCCCGGCCGTCGTCGCTCAGGGTGAGCTGGACCTCGGAGCCGACGTAGGCCGCCTCCAGCCGGATCACCGCCCGCGCGGACTTGCCCAGGCTGCGGCGCTCCTCGGGCGCCTCCACGCCGTGGGCGACGGCGTTGCGCAGCAGGTGGTCGAGGGGATCGATCAGCGCGTCGAGAACGTCTTTATCGAGCTCGACGCCGCGATCCTCGATCTCGAGCCGGGCGGATTTTTCGAGCGCCCTGGCGGCGACCCGCACCACCCCCTCGAGGCGCCCCTTGAGAACGCTGAAGGGAACCAGGCGCAGCGCCAGCAGGCGATCGCGCAGCTGCAGGGTCGATCCCTCGAGGCGCTCCACGGAGTGATCCATGGCCACCAGCTGACGGCTGACGTCGGCGCGCACGGTCTCGAGGTCGCCGGCGCTCTCGGCCAGCGCTCGGCTGCGCTCGTGAAGCTCGGTGTAGCGGTCCATCTCGAGGGAGTCGAAGCCCGAGTCGGCAAAAACCGCGGGCGCGCTGCGGGGCGCCGGGCCGGAGCTCAAGGCCACGGACTCCAGCTCGGTCTCGAGGGTTCTCACCTCGCGCTGCAGGCGCTGGTCGGTCAGCTCCAGATCGCTGGTGAAGCCGGACTGCAGGGCGAGGAGCGAGCGCAGCCTCTGGCGCTCGGCTTCGACCTCGGCCAGGAGTCGAACGGCGTCGTCGAGGGCGTC
>JBCCLG010001047.1:0-2092 GCA_039027015.1 Acidobacteriota bacterium
GCCGCGGGCGCCCCCGCCCGCCGGGGGGTGGGGGCCCGGGGGGGGGGGGGGGCCCCGTGGCCGCCCTGCGCGGCCGCCCCCCGCGGGCGGGGGGGGGGGCCCGCCGGCTCCCAGGCACGCGCCCTCGGGCATCAGCTCGAGGAGCTGGAGCGGGCGATTGAGATCGAGATCCGCTCGGCCCTCGCCGAGCTGCGCACGGCGCGGGCGGCCACGCGGGTGCGCGAGCGCGGGGTCGAGCTGGCGAGCGAAACCCTGCGGGTGGAGCGCGAGCGCAACGCCGCAGGCAGGTCGACCACCAACGACCTGCTCGACGCCGAGGCCGCCCTGCGCAGCCAGACGACCCTGCGGGATCTCTCGCGCCTCGACGTGCTGCGCGCCTGGGTGCTCTACGACCTGGCGACGGGCTCGTTCGAGGCTTCTTCCCCTCGGACCTGAGACCACTCGAGGCCGAACTTCGCCAGATATTTGCGCAGCCGATCGGCGTCGTTGCGCGAGCTTCGCCTGAGCCGAGAGCGGGCGAAAAGCTCGCGGCCGGCTGCCGACAGGCTGGGGCTTCGCCTGCACACCTCGAGCACGTCCGCGAGCTGCACCCGATCGAAGCGGTCCAGCTCGCGGGCGCGCTCCTCGCCCAAGACGGCCTCGAGCAGGGGAGACTCGGCGGCCGCCTCCCCCCAGGATCCCTCGAGCCGGGCGATCTCGGCGCGCACCTCCTCGGTGCCGATACGGCTTCCCGGGGCCAGGGTCGTCATGCGGAGAAGAGCCGCGTTCAGGTCGCGGAAGTTGGCTCGCCAGAGGGCCCGCGGCGAGGTGGCGAAGCGCAGGAAGAGAGCCCGCGCCTCGGCGGTCATGGTGGTTTTTCGGCCGGTGGCGCGCAGGGATTGCGCCAGCTCGTAGTCGAGGTTGGGCTCGATGTCCTCGGGCCGCTCGGCGAGGCCGGGCAGCTCGAAGGTCCACAGATCGAGCCGGGCGAGAAGATCCTCGCGGAAGCGGCCGGCGCGCACGGCGCCGCGCAGATCGCGGTTGGTGCCCGTGATGAGCTGAAAGTCGCTGCGCTCCTCGCGATCGGCGCCCACCGGCAGGAAGCGCTTCTCCTCGACGGCGCGCAGCAGCATGGCCTGCTCGTCGAGGCCCAGCTCGCCCAGCTCGTCGAGGAAGAGCACGCCGCCGTCGGCGGCCCGCAGCAGGCCCCGGCGGTCGCCGGTGGCGCCCGTGAAAGCGCCGCGCCGGTGGCCGAAAAGCGCCGACATGGCGCCGTCGCCGCGCAGGGTCGCGCAGTTCACCTCCACAAAGGTTCCGTCCACCTGGTGGCGAGCCGACTTCAGCTCGTAGATTCGCCGCGCCAGGCGCGACTTGCCCGCGCCCGTGGGGCCGGTGAGCAGAATCGGCGCCCGGGAGCGCACGGCGACCCTCTCGATCTCCTCCATCATGCGGTTGAAGCGCCCGTTGCGGGTCTCGATGCCCGACTTGAGAAAGGACAGCGTCTCGGCCAGCTGGCGGTCGAAGCGGGTGGCGATGCGGTCGTAGCGCGAGAGGTCGAGGTCGATGACGCTGTAGGAGCCGGCATCGGAGCTCGCCCGGCTGGGCGGCGCCGTCTGCACCAGGCGTCCGGGGATGTGGCGCGACTCGGTGAGCAAGAACCAGCAGATCTGCGCCACGTGGGATCCGGTGGTGATGTGCACGAGGTAGCTCTCCCGCTCGGTGTCGAACGGGTAGGACTCGGCGAATTCGAGCAGCCGGTCGAAGACCGACTCGAAATCCCACGGCGAGTCAAAGCGCATCTCGTGCAGTCTGACGTCGGTCTCGGGCGAGACCGACGCGAAGTCGCCGCGCACGACTCCGGCCAGCTCGGCGGTGCGCGGGTCGTGGATCAGCTCCAGGCGGTCGATGAGCAGATCCTCGTGGCGTCCGAGAGAGACCGTCGGCCGCCAGCGGCTCCAGCGGTGTTCGTCGAAGCCGGAGTCGATCTTGGAGCCCACGAGACCGAGGGCGACGGTCTTTTTGACGGGCGTCCGCGGCTCTCGCGGACCCTCGGGGCTCTCAGCCATCATAGGCCGATATTATCTAGAAAGATAAGACATGCTCTAGAAAGATA
>JBCCLG010001048.1:0-2091 GCA_039027015.1 Acidobacteriota bacterium
CCGCCTGGCTGGTCGACCTGCTCGCCTTCCGGGTGCCCGAAAGGCAGCTCTTCGGCGTCGAGGTCGACCCGACCCGCGCCGCCGCGGTCAAGGGCCGGCTGCCCGCCGCCGGCCTGGCGGTGATCGGCGGCACGCGCCTGCCGTGGCGCGGCGAGAGCTTCGATGTGGTGGTCGCCTCGACGGTTTTCACCTCGATTCTCGATTCTTCGGTGCAGCGGGCCCTGGCCGCCGAAATCACCCGCGTGCTCAAGCCCGGAGGCGCGCTCCTGTGGTACGACTTCGCCTTCTCGAACCCGCGCAACCCGCACGTTCGCGGTCTGCCGGAGCGCCGGCTGAGGGAGCTTTTTCCCGCGCTGCGCGGCGCGGTCCAGCGGGTGACCCTGGCGCCGCCGATCCTGCGGCGCGTCGCCCCCTGGAGCCTGACGCTGACCCAGCTGCTCTCGGCCCTGCCCTTCCTGCGCAGCCATCTGCTGGGCGTTCTGCTCAAGGGACAACGCCCGACCCACTCACCCTCGACCTCGGAGGATCCCCGATGACCCGATCGATCGAAACCCATTACATCGACGGTGCCTTCCGCGCCTCGAGCGGCGCCGGCACCCTCGAGGTCGTCGATTCGGCGACCGAGGAGACGCTGGCGCATATCCCGGCCGGCGACCCGGCGGACGTCGACCGGGCGGTGACGGCGGCGAGGGCGGCCTTCGAGCCGTGGTCGAGAACCTCCCTGGCAGAGCGGAGCGAGGCCCTCGAGCGCCTGGCCAAGGCCCTCGAGAGCCGGCTTCCCGACATGGCCCATCAGATCGCCCGGGAGGTCGGTTCACCGATCGGCATGGCCAAAACGGTGCAGACCGCCCTGCCGATCGCCGTCGTGCGCTCCTTTGCCGCCCTGCTCGAGAACTTTCCCTTCGAGGAGGAGGTCGGCAACTCCAGGGTTGTGCGCGAGCCGGCGGGCGTGGCGGCGGCGATCACGCCGTGGAACTACCCGCTCCACCAAATCATCGGCAAGATCGCGCCGGCCCTGGCCGCCGGCTGCACGGTGGTGCTGAAGCCGTCGGAAATCGCTCCGCTCAACGCGTATCTGCTCGCCGAGCTGATCGATGAGAGCGACCTTTTTCCCGCCGGGGTGTTCAATCTGGTCTCGGGCACCGGGCCGGAGGTGGGCGCCGCCCTCGCCGCCCACCCGCAGATCGACATGGTGTCCTTCACCGGCTCGACGCGGGCCGGCGTGGAGGTCGCCCGGGCCGCGGCGCCGACCGTCAAGCGGGTCACCCAGGAGCTGGGGGGTAAGTCGGCCAACGTGCTGCTGGACGACGCCGATTTGGAGCGCGCCGTGCGCACCGGCGTGCGCAACTGCTACCTGAACAGCGGCCAAACCTGCTCCGCCTGGACCCGCATGCTGGTGCCCCGCGCGCGTCATGACGAGGCCGCCGAGCTGGCGGCGCAGCTCGCCCAGGGCATGAAGGTGGGCGATCCGGAAACCCCCGGGGTGCGCCTGGGACCGCTGGTTTCCGCGGCCCAGCGGGAGCGGGTGCGCGGCTATATCCGGGAGGGCGTGCGCGAGGGCGCGACCCTCATGACCGGCGGCGTCGAGCCCCCCGAGGGCCTCGAGGAGCGCGGCTTCTTCGTGCGGCCGACCGTTTTTTCCGGGGTCGAGAGCGGCATGAGAATCGCGCGCGAGGAGATCTTCGGCCCGGTGCTTTCGATTCTGCCCCACGACGGCGACGATCACGCGGTGGAGATCGCCAACGACTCGACCTACGGGCTGGCCGGCGGCGTGTGGTCCCAGGACGAGGAGCGCGCCGTCGCCGTGGCGCGCCGGCTGCGCACGGGCCAGGTCGACATCAACGGCGGGCGCTACAACCCGCTGGCGCCCTTCGGCGGCTATAAACAGTCGGGCAACGGGCGGGAGCTGGGCCGGTTTGGCCTTGAGGAATATCTCGAGATCAAGTCTCTGCAGCTCTGATCCCGGGCTCTGGATCCGCGTCTTTTTGCCTGCCGCGGGCGGGCGCGCTTGGTGTAGCCTTGAGCGTCGCCGAAGCCCGTAGCTGCCCCGCGCCCACGAGAGAGACCATGCTCGAGATCTACAACTCGCAA
>JBCCLG010001049.1:0-2079 GCA_039027015.1 Acidobacteriota bacterium
CAGGAGGCCAAGAGCCAGAGCACGGGTGACTGACGACCGGCGGACGAGAACTCGCTTTCGCGCTCTCGTCTCCGCATCAAAGCCCGCGGTCTGAAAACCCAAGATCGCCGGCCTCCTCCTCAGGACAGCTTTCCGCGCCAGCGCTCGCGGACTTCCGGCCGCCGCCGCCGCGGCTGACTCCGCCTGCGCTCAACGCCAGCGCTTCGCGTGACACACGCGAAGCGCCTTTTACGTTTCCACAGGCAGAGCGTCTCGCCAGCCATCGCGCAAGCCGGCGCCAACAAGAGGCGCTCGGCACCTTTCGTGTTGGCCCATTACAATGAGGCCCTCGCGACACGATGGGCCCGACAAGCCAGCTCCTCCACGGCCGGCCCCTCCACCCGCAACGTCGCTCTTCGAAATCGTGGAATCGCCTACCCGTCAACTCGACCAGGACCCCACTCCCTGCCCGAGCTGTGAAGCACAGCTTGCGGGGCCATTCTGCGCCCAATGCGGAGAGAGCGGGGATTTCGCTCCGGTCCCCCTCCGAGTTTGGCTCCAGCAAACCTGGAGCTCCTTTGCCGGGCTCGACGCCAAGTGGCTTCGCAGCTTGCTGCCCCTGCTGCTGAGGCCCGGCTTTCTGACCGAGGAATATCTGCGGGGCCGGCGGGTCCTCTACACCAAACCGCTGAAGCTTTACGTTCTCCTCAGCGCCGTCAGCATCGCGGCCATGTCGTCTCTGAGCACCTTCGACGTCGACTCCTGGCCCCCAGGGTCGGAAGAGTCGCTGCGTTCCTTGGCGGCTAAAGGCCCGGAGGATGCCCAGTTCATCCCGCGCTTCGAGAAGAGGCTGAACGTCCTTTTCCCGATCCTCAATCTCATCAGCCCCTTCCTTTGGTGCTTTCTCCTCAAGGCCCTTTACCGACGGCGGTTTCTCGAGACGCACCTGGTCTTCAGCCTTCACTTCTTTTCGTTCTTCGTCTTTTTCGGCATCACGTTTCTGCTCGCCCAGCAGCTCAAAGGTACGGCCCTGACCCTCGCGCTTGGAGCCATCCTGGGCGCGACCACGCTTTACCTGGCGGTCGCCCAGAGGCGCGTTTACGGCGGCTCCTGGATAGGGCATCTGATCCGTCTTCCCGTGCTGGCGTTCGGGACTGTCCTGTGCGCCGCGGTGGTGGGAATCTCCACCTTTTTCATCGCTATTTGGACCCTTTAATCTCTGATCCTGCGCCTCGAGCGGAGGGAGTCTCGATGACCCGATCCACGTCCCGGCGGAGCCAGCTGGCCGCCTGCGTTCTCGGCCTGCTCTTTCTCGGCGCCTGCGCCTCGACCGGGCCGCGCGCCGGCGGCGGCGGCGCGCCCGTCCCAGACCCCCTCTCGGCGTGGAGCGACACCGCCCAGAAGCGGGCGATTCTCGACTTCGTGGCCCGCGTGACCCTCGAAGGAGGCGCCGACTATCTGCCGCCGGAGAGTCGGCTGGCGACCTTCGACCTCGACGGCACCCTCGGCTGTGAAAAGCCCGACTATATGGAGGTCGTGGTCGCCGCCGACAGACTCTGCGAGCTGGCCCGGGAGCGGCCGCAGGACGCGCAGCGGGAGATCTATCGAGCCGCCTGCGAGGGCGACTCCGAAGTGCTCGACGCCCGTGTTAGAGAGGTGCTTCTCGAGGCGTTTGCCGGCGAGAGCCAAAGCTTCTACGCCGACTCCGTCAAGCGCTTTCTCGCCGAAGCCCGCCACCCCAGATTCGAGCGCCCCTATGGCCAGCTGCACTATCTTCCGATGAGTCAGCTGATCGACTTTCTCGAGGAGCGAGGCTTCACCGTCTTTCTCGTTTCGGGCTCCCAGCAGGGCTTCACGCGAAGCTTCGGCGAGCGCGCTTTAGGTCTCCCCCCGGCCCAGGCCATCGGCCACGCCGTGGAGCTGGAGTTTTCGGCCGGCAGCCCCTCCTCGCTGATCCGCCAGCGCGCCTTTCGCGCGCCCTCGATCGACGGCGCGGGCAAGGCGGAGGCGATCCGCCAGCGCATCGGGCGCCGGCCGGCGCTCGCCTTCGGCAACTCGATGGGCGATTTCGAGATGCTGAAATACGCCACCAGCTGCGAC
>JBCCLG010001050.1:0-2078 GCA_039027015.1 Acidobacteriota bacterium
CAGGTTCCCTAACCGCGTCGATCGTCTGGAATAGCTAGGTTCTGAGATCCGGGGACGGCAGCGCCCGCCGGAGCGTCCAAGAAGCGCGGGGATTCGAGCACGTGTCCGAACTTGTATGAGCCGTCGGTCTCATCTCTGGAGTCGTGCGGGGGATTCTGGCGACCCGGCTCAGCCCGGCGGGCCATGGAGACCCAGCGCGGAAAAGAACCAGCCTCCTTGGCGGTCTCGAGCGTCGAGTCGGCAGCCCCCGCGAGTTTGAGGACACGCGCGCAGAACCCCGCGCGCCGCAGCGGAGGCCGGATCAGCAGCGCCTCCCGATCTGAGGTTCCGCTAGCTTCGCCAACTCCCGATCGCCATTCGAGAAGTCAGGTTCCCTAACCGCGTCGATCGTCTGGAATAGCTAGGATCTGCGATCCGGGGACGGCAGCGCCCGCAGGAGAGTCCAGGAGGTGAACTCCCGCGCCGCAGCGGATGGCGGGCGAGCAGCGCTTCTCAACGCGAGCGCCGTCAGGCGATCTCGACGTCGATGTCTACTTCCGCCCAGGCAGCGCACACGTCGCGAACGCGATGCGGCTCCTCATCTTGGAGGGCTTCTTCGGTAAAGCGGCGGATCTCCGCCGCGTCTACCTGGGAGTGCCGCAGAGCGGAGCGCACCGCGCCGACCAAGGCGAACGGATTCCTGCTGTGCAGGTGAACTCGAATCTCTGGATAGCGTGGGGGCGGCATAAGCATGTCCGGATGTCCTTCTCATTGTATAAGACGCGCGAGGCGCCAAATACGTTCGCAGCCGGATCATGAAGATTAGGTAAAGATGCCGCGTCCGCACCCGGAAGGTGCGGCCCAGGCTCTCGCCTATTCCGAACCGGGGCCGGTCTTCTCGAGAGAAGGATCGAAGAAGATATTGCGCCCCATCGGTCGGTGGTAGTGCATGCCTTGGGCGCCGCCCCGACGCAGCGAGCGCAGCTGGTTGAGCCGCGAATCGAGGCTGTCTAAGGAGTGCAGGGTGAGCGCCTCGGCGGTCGCCGGCTCCACGGGGCTGCCGTACTCTCTCTTGCCGTGGTGGGAGAGCACCAGATGATCGAGGTGCCGCTCGAGGTCCCGAGGCACGGCCCCGTCGAGGGCCGTGCAGGCCTCGCGCAGCATGGTTTGGCCAATCACGATGTGGCCCAAGAGCTGCCCCTCGACGGTGTAGTCGTTGGCCGGCATGGCGCCCAGCTCCACCAGCTTGCCGAGGTCGTGCAGCAGCACGCCCAAAAGCAGCAGGTCGCGGTCCAGCTCCGGATAGAGCCGGCAGACGTCGAGGGCCAGCTCCGACATGTAGACCACGTGCTCCAGCAGGCCGCCGCGATAGGCGTGATGAATGCTCTTGGCCGCCGGGTGCTGGCGCAAACTCTCGCCGTGGCGTTCGAGGATCTTCTCGGTCAGAAGCTTGAGCTCCAGGCGCTCGATCTGAGCCGGGAAGATGGCTTCGAAGCGGCGGCCCAGTTCCTCGAGGCCCTGGGGCGCGGTGGGTATCAAAAGGGCCTCGTCGAAGCCCTTCTCTCGGTCCGCGTCGTCCACCGTGCGGCAGTGATCGACGTTGAGCTGGAGCTGATCGCGGTATTGACGAACGGTGCCTTTGAAAGCGATGAATTGTTTTTCTGAAAATCGACTCTTTTGCGCCGGGCTGTCCGGCCAGATCTTGGCCGAGAGGCTGCCCGTCGCGTCGGCGAGCTCGAGATCCGTGTAGTCGCGCCCCTTGCGATCCTGGCGCACGTCCTTGCGGACTACGAGGGCATAGCCCTGGGCGAAATCGCCATCGGCCCACTGGTCGATGGGTTCATTGATGCGGACAATGGCCATAAATATTTCCGGCTAGAGGGCGCCTTGGGGCCCAGAAAGATGTGACGTTCAGCTCGCGGGCGACGTCTTTAGAGTCAGGTCACCAGTATACAGTCCCGGCCGCCCAAGGGCCCGCCCACGGCGCGTCGCCACGGGCGAAAAAAAGGGCGTCAGGCCTTGGCGGTCAGCTCGCGCACGGCACCCTCGATGCGCGCCATCATCTCGGGCAGCTGCTCCGCCGCCACCGAGCAGAGGGC
>JBCCLG010001051.1:0-2075 GCA_039027015.1 Acidobacteriota bacterium
GCAGGGTTCTGGGATCTACGCTCACCTGGTCGAGGCGCGGAATCTCGGCGGGCGCCAGCTTCGCGATCAGGCCCACTCCCCAGTAGGCGAGGGCGATGCCGAAAGCCCCGCCCGCCAGGGCCACCAGGCCGCTCTCCATGAGAAGCTGGCGTATCAGGCTGGTGCGTTGGGCGCCGAGAGAGGCGCGCACGGCCAGCTCCCTCTGGCGCTCCGCGCCGCGGGCCAGGAAGAGGGCGATGAGGTTTGCACATGCGATGGCGAACAGAAGACTGACCGCACCCTGGAGCACCAGGAGAGCGGTGCGCGCGTTGCCGGCGAGATGCTCCCGGAGCGGCACCAGATTGACGCGGATGTTCTTGTTGGTATCGGGATACTCCTGCGCCATGCGAGCCGAGATGGTGTCCATCTCAGCCTGGGCAGCCTGGAGCGGGATTCCGGGCTTCAACAGCGCCACGGCATTCCACCAGCGGCTGCCCCGGATACGCTGCTCCCAGCCCTCGAGCACCAAAGGCACCCAGGCTTCCCGATCGCCGACCGCCGGCAGGAGATGGGGCTCGAAGCTGCTCGGGAGGATTCCCACGACCGTGTACATTCGACCGTCGAGCTCGAGTCCCTGTCCCAAAAGATCCGGATCTCCCCCGAATCGCTTCTGCCACAGAGAGTAGCTCAGGATGACCACGCCGCCGGCGCCGGTCTTGAAATCCCCCGATTCAAAGTCGCGACCGCTGAGCATCTGGGTGCCCATGACCTCAAAAAAACCTTCGGTCACGCTGGCGCCGAAGATCACCTCGGCGCGATCGTTGCCGACGTAGTCCAGTGTGGATGGAGCGACCGCGGCGATCTTCTCAAAAGACGTGACCTGATCCCGCCAGTCTAGAAAGTTGCCCGGAGCCACGTCGTCTCGCTCGAGGCCGCTTTCGGCGTTGTCTTCCCAGACGGTCACGATGCGATCCGCCTCGTCGTACGGCAACGAGCGGATGATCATGGTGTCCAGCACGTTGAACATGCCGGCCGTCGCCCCCGCTCCTAGCGCCACCACGCTGATGGCGAGAGCCGAGAAGCCCGGGCGCTTCAAGAGTCCGCGGATCGCGAATCGAAGATCTCTGATCAGGTTGTCCATTTGAATCTCTCCTTACCAACCTTGCCAGGAGTGAGCTGGCTCTTTCACAGCATCGCTTGTTCGGTCGCCTTTCCTTCTCAAACCGCGGCTTCAGGATTCACGGGTTGTTCGGCGGCTAGGAGGCCTTATCCATCGCGTCGGCCGGCGGATCGTCGAAGCATAGAATGCCCTTAAGCCAAAGCTGATGCAGGAATCCGCACAGCGCATCGCCTTCCTGATCTCCCGCGATCAGCTTGACCTGACGGGCCTTTTCCAGGATCTGCTCGATCGAGTAGCCGCCGTCGCACATCGCGAGGACCGGCTGCAGCTGACCGTTGACCTTGATGACATGCCTAGACGCCCCCGGAGCGTGGCTGCGGAGGATCATGGCCTGGTCGCTCCCGGGCGCCTGACGCTCGACCCGCCTCCACGCCAAGGCCGAGAGGTTCGGGCGGAACGGAAGCAGATTTTCGCGAGCCCCGGCTCCGTGCTTCTTGACCAGCAGCCGATCGCCCAACAGAAGAGCATCACTCGAGCTGATCAAGAAGTCGTGCACCGCCGCTCGAGGGTCGGAGACCAGATCCGGGCGACCCAGCAGATGGAACGGGCTCGCGGAAATGACGCCGCACCCCGTTCGCTCGGCGAAAGCGGCGACCACGCGGTAAACCAGTCCGTCAAGCTCAGGATGAAGAACCTGAACTCGGGTTTGGATGGGGAATAGCCCTGGAAGAGCGGCGCGCTGATCCAGGCGGATATCTTTTTCCTGGAGGATGAGCGGCCAGTCTTCGAGGCCCTCGAAGGTCTCGACCCGCTCCGGAAGGGTCAAGGCCGAACGCGGAGCCGGCAGCGCCGAAAGGCGCTCGTTGGCGAGCTCGCTGCTCGGCGCCTCCACAGGAGGCCGACGCGGATCGCGCAGCACGAAGCTGGCGAGGCGCGCGGCGCCCAGCTCGGGGCTTTGCGGCACCAGAAGCGCCAC
>JBCCLG010001052.1:0-2074 GCA_039027015.1 Acidobacteriota bacterium
CGAGCATCGCCTACGTGATGGCAGAGAGCATCGCCTCATTGCGCTGGCAGCGGCGCGATCACCGGCTTCGTTCGGCAGGCGTCCTGGTTGTTGATGATCTAGACCGCGGGCCGGTCGGGGCAGCCTGGCATCCCACCTTCGCACTGATCCACAGCCGCGAAGCTGAGAGCCTCGCGGTGATCGCGACCATCAACTGCACCTTGTCTCAGCTCTACGACCAGAACGCCGCGCTGGCGGATCGGTTCCGGGGCGGCCTGGTGGTCACGCTCGACGGTTCGAGCAATCGATGAAGAATCTAGCGGGCCTCGATAAGGCTCTGCCGCATAGCGTTGAGACCGAGCGAGCTGTACTCGCCGCATTTCTGCTCGACCCCTCTCAGATCGGCGTCCACAGGTTCGAGCAGGAAGACTTCTATTTCGAGAACCACCAGACCCTCTATAGCTCCTTCGTGGACTTGTTCGAGGCCGAAGGCGCCGAGGGAGTCGACCTTCGAACCGTTCAGGCTCATCTTGAGGCAAGGGGCGAACTCCAGAAGGTGGGCGGTCTCGGCTACCTCTCCGCGATGGATCTGGAGCTGCCAGACCTTGCAAGGCTTTGGCGTTACGCAAGCCTCGTCAAGTCCCTAGCGGCCGAGCGCACGCTCATCCTTGAGGCTCAGAAGATCGTCTGGTCTCTCCTTGAGGGGGAGCTGACGTCCGAGAACAAAAGACCCGCCGCCCTCCTAGCCTGCGAACGCCTGGAGGCCGTAGCGCAGAAGGTCGGAGTCCGGCTCGAGCGGCGCCCGCCGATTCGAGTGGACGCCGCCGTGGATGACGTGATCGAGGAGGCGATGGCTCAAGCCAACCGATCCGACGCCATGGTTGGCGTTCGGACCGGCCTGGCGGATCTGGATCGAAAGACGCTGGGATTCGGCCCCGGTGAGCTGATCACGGTCGCGGCCAGCCCGGGGCGCGGCAAAACCGCATTCGCCCTCAACGTGGCGGCCCACGTCGCCATCCACGAGGGCAAGCCCGTTGCGTTCCTGAGCCTCGAAATGGACGAGATCGAGCTGGCAAGGCGCGTCCTCGCCTGCGAGGCTGATATCAGTCACACAGCGATCCGCTCAGGCTCTCTTTCCAAGAGTGACTGGCAGGACCTCGTGACCACCCATCGCTCTCTCGTCGAGCGGCCTCTCTTTCTCCGGCATCCTTCAGACAACAGCCTGTCGCGGATCACCTCGGATGCGCGGGCCATGGCCGCGGAGCGCGCCGGCCTCGCTCTTCTGGTCATCGACTATCTCCAGCTCCTCCAAGCGGGAGGAAGCCCAAAGCAACGAAACCTCGAGATCGCCGCAATTACGAGATCCTTGAAGCGTCTTGCGAAAGAGCTTAGGGCGCCGATCCTGCTTCTCTCTCAGCTCTCACGTGAGCACATCAAGAACAATCGGCGCCCGGGCCTGGCGGATCTGCGCGACTCCAACGCCATCGAGTCGGACTCGGACAAGGTCTTCTTCCTTTACCGCGAAGTCGATGAAGAGGTCTCTAGAGGGTCGGAGGCGATCGTCGAGATCGAGCTTCTTGGCAGGAAAGATCGACACGGCGTCGGTCACTTCGACCTCCCACTGACGTTCGAGGGAGACAAGATGCGTTTTAGCTGTGGGTCCCAGCCAACAGCCGAGTTCTAGGCCTCCGCTTGGGTTCGGTTCGACGAACTCTTACAATTCCGACAGCCTTCTCAAAGGTGCCTGCCCCCCATGGGGTTGCCTCCTTTTGAGTCCTTGCAATAGATAGTAGTGCTGTCGCTGACTTCTCAAGGGAGTACTCATGCTGGAATTCGATGTCTTCATCAGCCATGCCAGCGAGGACAAAGACGACTTTGTTCGCCCGCTGGTCGATGCGCTCAAGGCCCGTGGACTCAAAGTTTGGTACGACGAGGATCAGATCCTTCTTGGGGATGATTTCAGGGCAAAGATGGACCAAGGCCTCGCGCTGGCTCGGTTCGGAGTCGTGGTCCTCAGCCCAAGCTTCAAGAAGTATTGGCCCGAAAGCGAGCTGAGCGCCCTCTTCAATCAGGAACGGGTATTCGGCAAATTGAA
>JBCCLG010001053.1:0-2068 GCA_039027015.1 Acidobacteriota bacterium
CCGCGGTCCTGATCGATTTGGAGGGCGGGAGCGTTCTGGACGCCAAATTCAAGTTCGACCAGCCCTTGGAGACGCTGTGTCAAGACACCTCCTTTTTTCGCCGATTCGCCATGACGCAGGTATGGCATCAATCGGCCAAGTATCGGCTGCTGCGCTTCAGGGGCTACTGCGAAGAATTTCTCGCGGTGATCGATCGAGAGCTCGCGGCCAAGAGTTGAGCGCCCGCACCCGACGGATTGATCAAAAAGTCGCTCGCCCGTGAGGGAGATCGAGCCTCGGATTCGCCTCCTGGGTTGAAGTTGCCCGGCAGCTTCGAGTGATTTCTAACCGGCCAAGAGGGTCGTACCGGAGTCTCTCCGGAAACCTTTCTAAACGCCTCAGGGATGTCTCCATTGGCAGGCATTCGGCGGCGGATGGCCCCGGTAAAAATCGCTCGATTCCGCCGAAACGCGGCTCCGCGGCCGTGCGCCGCAGCCCTGCTTGAGACCCGCGCGTCTCAGCTTTCTGAAACCTTAAGGAGTTCCCATGAAACTGAAGCGTCTTCTCACCCTTTCGCTCGCCCTTTCCATGGCCGCCACCAGCGCTTTCGGGATCGTGCCGGCCAAACCGGCTCTCAAGACCGGCAGCCTGCTCGATCAGGCTCGCGAGCAGCTGCAGAGCGCCGCCGACGAGCGCCGAATCGCTATCGAGACCCGCGAGATGCTGACTCTCGTACGGGAGGACATCACCCTGCTGGTCGCCTCCCTCGAGGGCTTCGAGCAGGTGCCGGCGACCGCCGCCCTGGACGGCGTCGACGTCGGCTTCGCCTATATCGACGCTCCCCGCTCAGACATTCCCACCGGTTACTACACCCTGCGCGCCTCGGCGCAGGACGTGGCCCAGGGCCGCATCGAGAGCCAGGTCCACCTGATCGATGACTCCGGGCGCACGGTCGGCGAATTTCCCGCCGAGATGGCCGTGCGCTCCCTCGAGGTTCCGGACAACCCCGAGTACAACCGCACGGTGGTCGGTGGCGAGGTCGACGCGGACCACGAATCGGGCTTCCGGCGCATCAGCGTGTGGATCATCTGCCCCAACGGCTGGGCCTTTTGCTTCACGGTCCACAGCTTCGACTACTGGGATTATTGATCCGAGAAGCCTCCCGAGGCTGAGCTTCCCCAAGACCGAGCCGCGCCTTCTCCCGGAGAGGCCGTCGGCTCGGTCGCTTTTTGGTTTCTCGCTGGGCCGTTAAGGGTTTGCCGCCGTTTCGTCGCCTCTTGCTGACAACAACCACCCGCGGCGCTGAATGCAGGCGCCGCACTTTGCGAGGACGATGATAATGACGCGAACCGTCAAGGCCCTTTTTCCCGCGCTGGCTCTCGTGGCCCTTGTATTCGGCTCCGCAGGAGCTTCTTTTGCCGCCGGAGACGGCGGAGGCTGTAGCTACCCTTATAACTTCGAACATCAATTTCTCCCGGTCAACAGCCCTCAGACAGAAAGCGCCGCTCGGCAAACCTGCCGCGATCGTCTCAGTCTCCTTCCGCCGCACTTTCAGAGCAACGGAGACATTGTCGTCCGCTGGGTAGGCTCTAGGCCCGGCCACGGCGAGGCGGCCAAGTTCACATGCTACGCCTGCGTGGCTAACGAAATCCCAGACCCGTTCGACGAGAACCTGATCCCGCGCTACGATTTGGATCTCGTGCAGGGAATCACCATCACGGAGAGCTTCTACGGCGGCGAAGTCACCAACGCGACCCGAGTTTTCATGACCCTGCCCGAGATCGATCAGCCGGCCACAACCTTTATTTTCACCGTCAACAACGCACCGGAGTTTGACGGCGAGACCGCGGTGGTCACGGTGGATCCGGAGACTGGACAGTGCATTCGCCTTCACCCCGCCGGTGCCTTCGAGAAGTGAGACGCTCGGGCGTCAGGATTCCGCGTCGTTTCCGGCCAGCCTCTGGCCCGGGAGCGGCGCTCCTTCTCCTTCTAGCGCTTCCGGCGGCCGCCGCAGCCAGCGCGCCTCAGCTCTCGCTGAGAGACGGCGGCGGAACGATCGAGGTTCTGGAACTCGGCAGATCCCTGTGGA
>JBCCLG010001054.1:0-2067 GCA_039027015.1 Acidobacteriota bacterium
CGGGAGGCTACTCGGTCATTCCAAGATCACAACGACTCAGAGGTATGCCCACCTCGCAGACGACTCGATCCGCAGGGCAGGCGACGCTATTGGGTCTGATTTAGCCCACGCCATGGCCGCCGGTGACGCGCTCTAGATCTTCAGAAAATGCCCGTATCTACTGCATTCTTCAGTATCCAATACCCGCCTCAACCCCCAAGTGACGCATTCCGATACGCGTCGATCTTTTCTGCTACGCGGCACTCTCGGACCACCGCCCGAAGCGGCCGTTTCGAACGACTGACGCATTCCTAAATTCGCAAAAGATCGCACGACACTCCTCGCCAGCGAGCCTTCAGCGGGAAGGTCTCATCACCAGGCATCTCGAGCCGCGACACCGCGGCTCCAGCGTAAGCGAGGTTCATCGTGAAGACCCACCATCACCCCCTACTGCTCTCCGAGAAAGAGGCCGCAAAGCTCATCGGTTTCTCCGTCAGGACCCTCCAGAAGTGGCGCACCGAAGGCGGAGGTCCTCCCTTCATCCACGTCTCCGCACGAGCCATTCGCTACCAAGTCACCGACATCGAAGCCTGGATCGAAGGACGACGCCGCACCTCGACGACGGACGACGGAAATGCGGCCTGACAGCCGGGGGTCGTTCAAGAACATCCCGGAAGAGCTGAAATGCTTGCCGCAGTGGGTTGTCTGGCGAAGCAAGACGCGGCAGGGCAAGAAGACCAAGCTCCCCTACTGCTCGAGAACGGGCAGACCGGCCAAGGCCAACGACCCGGCGACCTGGAGCAGCTTCGATGAAGCGTGCCGTGCTCTTGCCGGCAACGACGGCGTGGGGTTCGTCTTCTCCGAGAAGGATCCGTATCTCGGAATCGACCTCGACAACGTCATTGACGAGAACGGCGCCCTCTGCGCCTGGGCGTCAAGACTCCTGAAGCGATTCGGCAGCAGCGCCTATGTCGAGGTCAGCCCGAGCGGCCGTGGGCTTCACTTGATCGTCAAGGCTCAGAAGCCGGGCGATCGATGCAGACGCAAGCTCGGCCAGGGGGTGATCGAGATCTACGACCGCCGCCGATACTTCACGGTGACCGGGCGCGTTTGGTCGACGCCGCCCCGCAGGATCTCCGAGGCTTCAGAGAGCCTGCAGCAACTCTACGAGCTGCTGTTCGAGGAACCCGAAGCGCGGAGTCAAAGGATTCCGCGCTCGCCGGCGGGCCCTACCGACGATGACGAGCTTCTAGGCAGAGCCTTCGTCAGCAAGAAGGGAGCGAAAATCCGCGCCCTCTGGAATGGAGATCTCACCGGATACGCGAGCCCTTCGGAGGCCGATCTCGCGCTCTGCTCGCATCTCCTCTTCTGGACGCAGGGCGATCACGAAAGAGCGGATCGCCTCTTTCGTCAGTCCGGCCTCATGCGAGAGAAATGGAATCGAGCGAGCTATCGGCAAGCCACCCTCCTACGAGCCGGATCCTCATCGATGCGAAGCTCAGGCTTGCCTCCGACAGCCCGAGACAAGCCCGGCGAACCTGAGCCCCTCGAGCACGGCGGGTTTACAGAGGCGATTCATCCCGACACCGACCTGGCGAACGCGCAAAGACTGGCGAAACACTTTGGGCATAGGCTCCGGTGGGTTGCCGGCCTGGGTTTTCCAGGCTTCGACGGCTCGCGCTGGATCCCATCCGAGTCCGAAGCGTTCAGATGCGCCAGCAGAATCGGACGCCTGGTTTCTCACGAGGCCGCCGAGGTCGCTGCGAAAGCTGGCGCTGCCCAGACCAAGGACGAACGAGACCTTCTCAATCGCCAAGCCGAAAGCCTCCACAAATGGGCTCGAAGCAGCGAGCAGGCAAAGACCCTCAAAAGCTGTCTTGAGATCTCGCAATCTCTCCTCGAGCTGGACGCCAAGGAACTCGACACCCACCCGCTCCTCCTCAACGTTGAGAACGGGACCCTCGACCTTGAGTCCGGGCAGCTGAGACCCCACAAGCCTGAAGACTTCGTCACCCACAAAGCACCCGTGAGATTCGAGCCCGACGCGCGGGCTCCTAGATGGGAGGCCTTCATCGCGGAGATCATGGA
>JBCCLG010001055.1:0-2067 GCA_039027015.1 Acidobacteriota bacterium
CCGCCCTCGACTGCTACCGAAACGACGCGGCCGTGACCCTGATTCACCGCGGTGAGGCTCTCTCGGAGCGGGTGAAGTATTGGCTGCGCCCCGACCTCGAGAACCGGATTGCCGAGGGCAGCATCCGCGCCCACTTCAGCTCGCGGGTAATCGCCATCGAGGAAGGTTCCCTGCTTCTCGAGACTCCGGAGGGCGAGCGGCGGATCGCTAACGACTTCGTGATCGCCATGACCGGCTACCGCCCGGACTACGCTCTGCTCGAAAACCTTGGAGTGACCGTCGGCCAGGACGCCGCCCGCACTCCCCTCTTCGACGACGCGACCTTCGAGTCCCGGCGCGCCGGCCTGTACCTGGCCGGCACGGTCTGCGGCGGACTCCATACCGGCCGCTGGTTCATCGAGAACGGCCGCCACCACGCCGAGCAAATCGCCCAGCACATCGCGAGCGGCTCCGCCCCCGCGGTCGACCTGGCCGGCCGCAGCTGGAAGACCGCCGAGTAGCCGAGGCGAGGCCCGCGGAGGGAGCCTCGCTCGCCGCCGAGCGAGGCTCTTCTAGGCCTAACTCACGCTAAGGGCAGGTCAAGAACGCCGAGGTATCGGTGACCGCGTCGGCCGGGTTACCCAGCGGATTCGAGTAGACCCTGGTCACGCCCGCCTGCTGATCGGTGACGGTGGCGGTGAACTCCACGTTCGTGGTGCCGGCCAGGAAGACCCAATAGGCTGGCTGCTGGGTGGTGCAGGCGTCGAGGACCTTGAGCAGGATCTCCCAGTTGTTCGGCCCGAAGAAGAAGAGCACGGCCGAGTCGTTGGACTGGGTGACCAGGCGCCCAAAGCCGGTATTGCCGGCGAAGTCCCGCCACTCGACGCTGACCTCGAATCGCCCGTCCTGCAGAAAGATCGAGGCGCCCTCCGAGGTCGAGATCGAGCCCTGGTTGGGCGCGATGTCGGTGGGCTCATCGAAAGTTCCCACCGCGACGGCGAGGTCGAGGGCGCCATCCAGGTCGCCCAGCGTGGCCAGCGGAACGGTGGTCACCACGGTAGTCCCGCCGAAAGCAACCTGAGCCATGCCGATCACCTGCTCGGTGATGTCGTTCACCACTTCGGCGGTGCCGGTGGCGCTGTCGTAGGTCGTGTAGTCGACATACGCCTCGTTGCCCATGCCGGTGGTGCCGTCGTCGGGCCGCAGAAAATCGGTCCAGGGCACGTCGCCCGTGGTGCCGTCCTGGTCGAGGTCGAGATCGAGAAAACCGTCGAGCGCGTTCGCTTCGCCGCTATCCGGAGCGCTCACCGGCCCGGCAAAGGAGAGGGTGACGACCAAATTGCCGTTCTCGGCGTCGGCCGACACGTCGATGAGGTCAAGCTGCACCGCGCCGGCGCCGAAGGTGTCGCCGACCGGGTCTGAAACCGCCATCTTGTAGTGGGGCACCGACTGGCCCTCCACGTCGAGCTTCACCGGCTGGTCGGCGCGCGAGGGACGCGGCCCCTCATTCCAGGTACCGAAGGCAGGCGAGACAAAGAGCAAGGCGGTACTGAAGGCAAGGGCGGCCGTTAGACCGCGTGGGCGATACGAGTACACGGGTTTTCTCCTCTAAATGTAGACTCAGATCTAGGGAACCACACGCGGAAGCACAAGCGACGAGAGCGCGACGATAACACGGCGGATTCCGGAGCTAACAGCTGGGGATCCACAGCCGCGCGAGACCCTCGACCCGCGCAGCCCCCTGGCCCTCGAGAAAGCGCTCGGCTTCGGCGAGCGCCGCCTCCCCGCCGACCCGCGAGCGCGCCCTTCTCCAGCGGGTGAGCGCGGCGTGAAGCCGCAGATCTCGGGCCTCAAAGAGGCGGGTAGCCTCGAGCAGCGCGCTGTTGAGCTCGACCCGCCTTCCCTCGAGGCGATGCCGGGCGGCCTCCCCCAGCAGCACGAAGGGCTCGGCGGAGGGGTGGGCGAGCCTGCGGAGCGCGCCGAGGTCTTCGGCGACGCCGGCTAGAAAGGCCCTGCGCGCCGCTTTTCCGGACGTCTCCGACGCGGCGGCGAGGCCGGCGCGCGCTCTCAAGGAGAGGAAAGAGAGGC
>JBCCLG010001056.1:0-2065 GCA_039027015.1 Acidobacteriota bacterium
CTGCGACGGCGAGGTCGTGCGTCAGGACCTCGGCGGCCGGGCGATCTTCTGGTGCCCGTCGTGCCAGGCGTAGGCGGCCGGCCCGTGAATTGAAGAGGCCCGCCCACGCGGAAGCGCGAGGGCGGGCGCCCGGATCTGTCCTAAGCCCGCGGAATAGATAGCACTATTCAGGAGAAGGCCTGCGATCAGGACGAGCTCGAGGCCCAGGCGCTGACGTTTCCCGACTCGAAGTCGTCGAAGAAGATCAGCTGATCGGCGTCGCAGAGGTCTCCTTCGGTGTCGCCGTCCGAGTTGGTCTGATCGGGATTGAAGACCTCGGGGCAGTTGTCGACGTCGTCCGGAACCGCGTCTCCGTCCCGGTCGCTCATCAGGTAGAGCACCAAACCGTCGTGGTCCGAGGCCGCGAGGGGCGTCGTGTCGTCAAACGACAGGCTCTGCGCCGCGTCGACGTTGCCGCGGCCGTACTCGAGACCGCGCACGAAAACGTCCGCCGACTGGGTGATGAGGGCGTGGTCGAGGGCCTGACTGACGCCGCCGAAGATGAAGGTATAGCGCTCGGCAGCGGGTGCCCGAGCGGTCTCTACGATCATCGGCGGCGTGACCAGATTGGGACCCGAGAGGAGGTTGTCGGCCGGTACGGCGAGGCCCGCCGTTTGCCCCACGACGTCGACAAAGCCATCGGTGAACTCAAAGGCGTTCATGTCGCCGAGCACCGCCAGAGGCACCGCGGGGTTGGCGGTCTGGAAATCCTCGACCAGCTGGGCGATGGACTGGGCCTGCTCGAGGCGCTTCTGCTGCACGCTGGCGTCCTCAATGCCCGAGAGAGAGCGGTTGTGCAGCGCCATGGCCGCGAACGGGAAGGGCTGGCCGGCGGTGGCGAACACCGCCTCGATGAGCAGCGGCGGCCGGTCGTGGATCAGCCGAGTCTGAGCGTCGAAATCGAAGGTGTCGGCCGCCGCCAGCTGCGTGGTGTTGACGATCGTGACTCCCGAGCGCACGAGAAAGCCCACGTCGATCGTGCCCAAATCGTTGCCCTCCACCAGGGCGGCGGAGTAGTTCACCGAGCCGTCGAGGCCGTTGATTTCGGTCGCCAGCGCCTCCAGCACCGAGAGGCTCTCGACCTCCTGGACCGCCAGCACGTCGGGCGAGTCGAGGGCGCTCGTGATGTAGCGCGCGAGCTTGAGCCGGCGGGTGTTGTACAAGAGGGTGGTCGAAACAGAGTCGTCACGCGGGTTGCCCAGAGCGTCCATCGACGGCGGGTCGTCGACGTCGTCAAAGAGGCGGGCGAGGTTGAGCGACGCGAGGGTCAGCTCGCCGGCGTCTCGCGGGCGCACCGGCGCCAGCGGATCGACCGTCGGGCCGAGGGTGAGGGTGGTGGGGAGGAGCTGATAGTCGCCGAAGGCGAAGCTCAGCGGGCCCTCGGCCGCGATCAGCAGCTGGCCGAAGTTGACCGGCGCGTCGGCCAGGCCGGCGCCGTCGGGGTCCAGCTCGAAGACTTCCTGATTGCCGTCCCACACGGGGAGGCCCACCATGCCCGGGAATTCGAGGCCGGGCCCGCGGAATTTGTGGCCCGCGGTGGCCGCGATGGCGACGTCGCCGAAGCGGTTGCTGCCGCTCACCGCGGAGAAACCGTCGGCGTTGACCAGCATGCCCTCCAGGCGCTCGAGATCCGGCGTCGCGAAGGGGCCGGGGTCGGGGGTGCTGGCGTCGAGGTCGACCGCGGTGGGCAGGCCGTTGGCGCTGCTGTTGATGGTGACCGCAAGGCCTCCGTCAGCGAAGCGGGTCAGGTCGAAGAACTCTTCGATCATGCCCAAAACGTCGACCTCGTCGCCGACGGCGACGGTGGGGGCCGAATTGGTGAAAACGAAAAGACCGTCCGACGTTTGATCGTCGTTGTCCGAGCGCGCGTCCGGAGTTTGGATGAAGAATCCATCGACGGTCACCGCCGTCACGATGTTGCTCTCGGTCAGCACCATCTGGCCTACGAGCGGAGAGGCCTCGCCGTCGCCCTGGATCTCGAAGATCTCGACCGGAGCGCCGGGTCCGACGGCGCAGTCGATCGCGA
>JBCCLG010001057.1:0-2064 GCA_039027015.1 Acidobacteriota bacterium
CGCCTCCGCGCCGCGGTAGGCCACCGCCACCGCGCGCAGGCTAGAAGCCTCCTCGGGGCTCTTGACCAGCGAGCTCTCGCCGTCCAAATAGAGAATCTCGCCGCCCGCCTCGGGCTTGAGCCCGGAGGCCACCGCAAGGGCCTCTTCGGCGCTCGTCACCGGCGTCAGCTCGACCAGCGCTTCGGGAAAGCCGTAGAAGACCCCCCACTCCATGCGCTCTACCAGCATCGCCCACTCGGGCTCCGAGCGCTCGGCGACTTCCCAGGCGCTCACCCACGAGAAGTGGTTTTGGGTCAGGCGGAAGTTGCCCGTGCGCAGCAGCTCGCGGAAGGCGAAGCCGCCGCTCGCCTCGAGCTCCCGCTCGGCGTTGCTGGCAATCGGGCCCTCGAGGCCCTCGAGCACGTTTTGAGTCGGGCGGTAGGAGTCCTCGCGGGTGACCTCGCCCATGAAGACCCGCCCGTCGGGGGTCTCCATCTTGACGATCGCCCTCGGCCAAAAAGTCGAAAGCCCGCGGGCGAGCACCAGAAGGAGCAGGCCCGCCACCATCAGGGCGCAGACCGCCAGGGCTCCGCCGGTGAGCCACACCATGGGCTCGCCGGCGGCGAAGAGCGAGCTTTTGGAACGCGCCCGGTTGCGCCGCCCCCAGCCTGCTGCCGGACTCTCTTTCTCCTTCGTGCCGCGGGGCTCGCGGTCGCTCTCGGCGCTGCTCTCGGTCGCGCGGGTCATAGCTGGTGGGCCCTCTTGCGGAAGCGGAGGCGGATGGTCTCGGCGATGGTGTTGACCACGAAGGTCATCAGGAAGAGCACCAGCGCGGCGAGAAATAGGGTTCGGTAGTGGGTGTCGCCGCGCACCGCCTCGGGCAGCTCCACGGCGATATTGGCCGACAGGGTTCTAAAGCCCTCGAAAATATTCGACTTCATCACCGGCGTGTTGCCGGCCGCCATGAGCACGATCATGGTCTCGCCCACGGCCCGCCCGAGGCCGATCATCATGGCCGAGAAGAGGCCGCTCATGGCCGTGGGAATCACGATGCGCACCGCCGTTTGCCACGGCGTGGCGCCGGCTCCCAGAGAGGCCGAGCGCAGGTGCTGGGGCACGGTGGAGAGGGCGTCTTCGGCGATGGTGTAGATGATCGGGATGATCGCAAAGCCCATCACGAAGCCCACCACCAGGGCATTGCGCTGCACGTAGGTGTCGAGGTAGCTGCCCCGGGCCTCGAAGCCGAGAAGGCCCGCCAGCCAGGCGAGGGTGATCGCCAGGGCGAAGGACGCGGCGAACGCGCCGGCGAATTTGAGCAGGTCCATGGTGGCGTATTGGCGGCGCGTCCACTGCGAGCTTTTATCCCGCATGATCGGGCCCATGAAGCGGCCCAGGGCCAGCGCCACGACCAGCGCCGAGAGCGGCAGGAAGAGAAAGAGCAGGCCGCCCACCGGGCTCGAGTATCGATCCGCGGCGTCCGGGTCGGCGTTGAGCCACGCCTTGATGTCGCCGGCGAAAAAGAGCGTTTCGAGCGCCGGGCCGACCAGCGCCGCGACGCCGATCCCGACGAAGATCAGCACCGCCATGAGCGGAAAGCGCCAGCGCGCCCACATCACCGCTTTATCGCTCGGCAGCAGCTGCCAGCAGTAGGCGCCGAGCAGCAGACTGGTCGGCACGGTGATGAACACCGCGAGGGTCGCCGGCACCACCGTCTCGATATAGGGCGCAAAGACCAGGGCGGCCAGGAAACCGAGCACCACGCTCGGCAGGCTGGCCATGAATTCGATGCTCGGCTTGAGCACGTTCTTGACCCTGCCGTGGAGAAATTCGCTGGTGAAGATGGCGGCCAGGAGCGCGAGCGGCACGCCGAAGAGCATCGAGTAAAAGGTGGCCTTGAGGGTGCCGAAGATCAGCGGCATCAGGCCGAGCTTCATCTCGAAGTCGTCGGTGCCCGAGGACGACTGCCAAAGATGCTCGGGCTCGGCGTAGCTCTCGTACCAAACCGGGCGGAAGAAGGCGTTGAATCCGGCTTCCGGGAAGCGCGGATCGAGGGTGCCGTGCCACAGAGATCTCTCGGTCGCCACC
>JBCCLG010001058.1:0-2064 GCA_039027015.1 Acidobacteriota bacterium
GGCCGTTTTAACATAAAACAGCCCCAGCCGGCCCATCCGCGCAAAAGCGCGCGGGTGCTCGGTCCGCGCCTCGCGCGCCGGGGGGGCGGGGCGCGCCGGCTTGGGCTCGGCCTCGAGGACGTTCAGGATGCCCTTGCCCGGCACTGGCGCGCTCTTATGGGAGCGCCTCAGGCCGCAAGCCCACCGGCCCCTCGCCGCAGGAGGAAAAAAGCATGACCTTGGACCCTCTGTCATCTCCCTCGTCGCCGCCCATTCTCCTGCGCGGCATTGCCCGCAGCTTTCGCTCTCGCCGCGTGCTCGGCGCTCTTGATCTCGACGTGCAGCAGGGCGAGATTTATGCGCTTCTTGGCGAGAACGGCGCCGGCAAGACGACGCTGATGCAGATTCTCCTCGGTTTGCTGGAGGCGTCCGCCGGCGAAGCGCGCCTTCTCGGCCGTTGCTCGAATCGCTTGACGCCGCAAATTCTGACGCGCGTGGCCTACGTGACTCAGGATCAGGAGTGGCCCCTGGGGGCGACTCTCGATCGCCTGGCCTCGCAGCTTGCGCCCCTCTACCCCGCGTGGGATGACGAGCTTTATCAGCGCCTGTGCCGCCGCTTCGACCTCTCGACCGGCCAGCGTCTCGAGCGCCAGTCCCGCGGTCAGCAGGCGCGCGCCCGCCTGACGCTCAGCCTGGCGTACCGACCCGAGGTCGTGATCATGGACGAGCCGTTCAGCGGCCTCGACCCGCGGGTTCGCCATGACGTGATCGACGGCCTTCTCGAGCTAACCGAGCAGGAGAGCTGGACTTTTCTGGTCAGCACCCATGAAACCACCCTCGCCGAACGCCTGGCCGATCGGATCGGCGTGCTGCACGGCGGCCGGATCGTTCTCGATCGGCGGATGGACGAGCTGCTGCAGACCGTCCGCCAGATCGACCTCGAGCTGGAGTCGAAGGCACCCTCCCGCCGGGCTGCGGAGAGCTGGCGCCTGGTGCGCTCGAAGGGACATCGGGTCAGCTTCGTCGATCTCAACTATAGGGCGCCGGATGAGTCGGCGGCCCGGGAGCACTACCGGTATTTCTTTCCGAGAATGAAACGAATGACAAGCAGCCCCGCGACGCTCGAGCAGGTGTGGCTCGCGGCCAGCGAGACGGATTAAGGAGGGGGCCATGTCAGACTCTGCCTCGTTCACCGCCCTGCCCGCTCAGCCGACCTCGAGTGCCGACCTCGCTCGTTCCGCCGCTTCGAATTCTCGGCTCTTTGAGATCGGCCGCGTGCTGCGCGGAGATCTGCGCAGCCTCGCCTGGCCGCTGCTTCTCTATCTCGGGCTCTTGGCATCGACTTTCATCCTGTGGCTTCCCGCAATGTCGACGCTGGGCGAGGAGCCGCACTCCTTCTCGGAAGCTGACTTCCTGATCTTCGTCGCCGGCTTCATCCTCGGCGGACTCTTTGTGCTGCAGCACCCGCTGACGCCCCGGGCCTTCTGGCGAACCCGCCCCTGGCGCCCTGGGTCGATCCTGATCTCGAAGCTCCTGGAGATCATGGTTTTCGCGTGGCTGCCGATGGCGTCCTTTCAGCTGGCTTTGATCGCCGCCACGGGTCTCGAAGCTCCCTCGAGCGGTCTCATGCTTTTTGAGATGCTCCTCGCGGGTCCCGTGCTGCCGCTGTTCGGCGCCGCCCTGGCGGCGATCTGCGGTTCAGTCCGCTCGTTCCTGGTCGCTGGCCTGGCGTCTGTGGTGGTGTGCATTCTGGTGCTTCCCATGACCCTCCAATTCCTATTCCCCGGCCGTCCTTACACTCACTTCAGCACCACGCACTTTTTACTGATGGCTGTCTTGTGCGTCGTCATCCTGGCCGCGTCGTATTGCGCTCCGGCATTTCAGAGGAGGACTTTTGCGGCCGCGCTTTCAGCTTTGGCGATGCTCTGGGTTCCGGCCTTTTCTATCGATCTGCAGTCCCTGCCGTGGCTTTTCGAATCTCCCCGAGGCCGGGTGAGCCCTCCAGCACAGAACCTATCCCTCTCACCGCCTCTTGACGACGTAGCCCTCTGCATCAATCTGGACTTCGAAAACCTTCAGGAAGAC
>JBCCLG010001059.1:0-2063 GCA_039027015.1 Acidobacteriota bacterium
CCAGGTCAGCTACGAGCAGCTGCGCGACCGCTTCCCTCGAACCGCCCTGCGGCTCCAGCGCTTCCTGCGCGTTAAGGCCCACGCCATCGCGCCCAAAACGCGCCCCAATCCGCCCAGGCCGCCGGAAGCCCTCGTCACCAACCTGGCCGAGCTGCGCCGGGCCTTCCGCGGCTCGCGCTGGAGCTGGTTCTTCGAGAGGTCCGCCCGTGGCGCCGGCGGCGCTCAGGCGCCCTCGCCGAAGCGGTAGCCAAAGCGTTCGATTTCCGGCGCGTAGAGCTCCCGCACCAGGCCGCGGCTCGAGGGGTCTTAAAAGCGGCGGTAGTCGTCGACTCGGCCCGCCCGGTTACGCCGCGGCACCTCTCGGCCTTCCTCGATCGGGACGCCGAGGGACCTCAGGAAGGGAATAAGCCGCGAGTCGAGATCCTCGGTGCGCAGCACCTTGTCTACCAGCACGTTGCCGTCCCGGTCCTTGAGAAAGCGCTCAAGGGGCCAGCTACCGTAGCGCAGCCACAGGCGCTTTTCCTGGGGATCATCCGCCGTCAGGCCGAGCAGCCACTCGCGGAACGGCGGACGGCTCTCCTCGCGGCCGAGGTGGCGATAGAGCGAAACCAGGCGCGCCCACGGATTGCGCACGCAGGCGAAGCGGGTGTAGCCGCCGAAATCCCAGCCGAGGCGATCGAAGCACTCGCGCACGCGCTCCGGCCGCATGTGCGGGTGGAAGGGGTTGTCGTCGTGAACGTCCACCAGCCTGGGGACCGGGCGCACGTCGCTGTAGGGGTCGAGGACGTGGCGCACCGTCGACGACGCGGTCTTCGGGAAGGAGAAGAAAATCAGCCGGTGCCGGTGGGAGATCCTCATGCGGGCGGGAGTTTACGGCACGGCCTTCGACCAGGCCGCGAGGCCGCCGGACTCGAAGTCGTCGAGGAAGAGCGGCGTGCCTAAGAGCAGCGACGCGCGTGCCAGGTCGTTCCCTGGATCGGGATCCGTCTCGGCGGCCTGAACCGCGAGGTCGATCAGCACCCGGGCGCCATCGGGGGCGTCGGCTGAGGCGTTGAGCGGAATCGTCAGGCTCACCGAGTCTCCCGGAGCCAGGGCGGCGAGGGGGCAGCTGACCGGACCCGAGCCCGTGCAGGCGCTGCCGCTGCCGAGGCTCAGCTCGGCCGGCAGCGTCAGGTCCACGGAGCCGCCCGTCGTTTGAGAGGGCCCGTCGTTTGAAACCGTCGCGACCAGCTCGAAGGCGCTGCCGAGCGGCGCAAAGGAGGGAGCCTCGGCGAGGATCAAGAGGTCCGTTATCGGCGTCAGCGTGTCGGAGTCGGTGGCCGAGTCGTTCGACGCGTCGTTGCCGGCCTGGTCCTGGGAGAGGATCGACGCCGTGCTCTCGAGCAGCCCGGTGGCCGCCGGATCCACCAGGCAGGCGAGGAAGTAGGTCACCGAGCCGCCGCTCGGCACGGTAAGACTTTCCGCGATGTCGCCTTCGCCCGAGCTTGAGAACCCGCTGGCGCCGCTCGTACCGTCGGCGATCCAGATGCAGTCGAGGGCCGCGGGAGGCAGATGCTCGAGAAGGGCACCGGTGACGGCTTCGGGGCCGTCGTTGAGGACCTCGAGGTCGTAGGCCACAAGCTCCCCGGGGGTCACCGAGGACATCTGGTTGCTGAGACTCACCCGGGCGTCGGCCTCCGCCACGAAGCGCCTGGCCTGAACGCTCAGCCCGGAGTCGTCCGTGCCCGTGGAAACGCTCGAATCCCACGTCGCCAAGAAATTCCCCGCCTCGTCGACGGCGAAGTCCGCCCGCACCTGGTCGCCGGCCGTGGTCTGGGGAATCGCGAAGTCCTCGCCCTCGGGATCACCGCCGGCGTCGAAGCGCGAGGCGACGATCCCGACTCCGTTTGCGTCGAGGACCGGATCGATCTCTTCGCCCCACACCACGAGGAATCCTCCGCCCGGCAGGTGCTGTATCTCGAACAGATCCTGCGATCCGGTGGTGTAGCTGTTGACCTGGAAGTCGGTGCCGAGGGGCGATGCGGCTTCATCGAAGCGTCGGGCGAGGACCACGTCCCCGTCCG
>JBCCLG010001060.1:0-2059 GCA_039027015.1 Acidobacteriota bacterium
CGCGCCGAGCGGCTCGGAGCCCGGGACTCCGGCTAGCTCACCCAGCCCTGGGCCGCGATATCCCCGAGCACCCCGGGCACTTCGCGGATGCCGCCGCTCGCCACGAAGAAGCCCTCGGCCTCGGCGCCCCGATGTTCGATTTTCTCGAGCGCCCACTCGGTCTCGTACGGCACGTGGATGGCGTTGCCGCCGATCGCCACCACGGGCAGGATGTCTGACTTCACCGAGTTGCCGACCATCACGAAGCGCGCGGCGTCCACGTCGTGGGCGCGCAGCACGCGCTGGTAGGACGCCGGGTCTTTCTCGGAAACCACCTCGATGATCTCGAAGAGGTCCGCCACCCCCGAGCGGGCGATCTTCGACTCCTGATCGAAGAGGTCGCCCTTGGTGATCAGCATCAGGCGATGCTCTGTGCCGAGGGCGCTCACGGTTTCCCGCACCCCGGGCAGCAGCTCGATCGGGTGCTCGGTCATCGCCTTGCCGGCGCCGACGATCTGATGGATGACCTGCGCCGGCACGCGGCCGTCGGAAATCTCGATGGCGGTCTCGATCAGCGAGAGGGTGAATCCCTTGAGCCCGTAGCCGAAGTGCCGAAGGTTCCGGCGCTCGATTTCGTTCAGCCGCTCCCCGAGGGCCTCGGCGGGCGCCCACTCGGCGAGCATGTCGGCGACCTTGTCCTGGGTTAGGTTGTACACCCTTTCGTTATGCCAGAGGGTGTCGTCGGCGTCGAAGGCGATATGCATTCGGCCAGTCTAACCGGCCCAGGGTCCGCGGCTAGATCTCGGAGGCATTTCGTCTGGATACGGGCCTTCCGTCGGCGAGATCGTCGCCGGGAGAGAGGGAAGAAATTCCCCGCTCGGAATTTTTCCGCCGGCAACGCCTGAAGAAAAGCCGCAGAGTGCTCAATTGTTACCTGGCACGAAACGTGCTCCAATGAGTTTACTGAACAGCCACACCGCCAAGGGGGGCTTTGGTAGTGAGGTGGCCTGCTCCGGCAGGAAGTCGGGCCCATAGTGGGTTCGAGCCTTTCGGGGCAGGCCTGTTCCTTGACCGGCATAGCTCGGATCGAAATTGGTCGGACGGGTGGCTCAAAGCACGCCGTCGACCCGGGCAGCTCGCGAATAGACTGCCCCATGGCCTTTTGCAGCCCCGCCGCTGCCGCCTCAAGCGACGAATCGCGCCGTGCCCGAAGGCACGGCCACCCCTCCATCCGCGTCCTGGCGATGAGCGTCGCGGCCCCGCTGCTTTGGGGACTCTTCGCGACGGCTTGGGCCCAGGAGCTGCCCCGCGAGCTGACGTTTCGCAACCTGACGGTCGACGACGGGCTCTCCCAGTCCCACGTCACCGCGATCGTGCAGGACCCGACGGGCTATTTGTGGTTCGGCACCTCCGACGGGCTCAACCGATTCGACGGCCTGGAGTTCGAAATCTTCCGCGACCGCCGCGGCAGCGACGAAGGGCTCCAAAGCAACTACATCAACGATCTGATGGTCGACACCTCGGGTCGACTGTGGATCGCCACCCGCCAGGGCGTCGACACCTTTGACGCCGTGCAGCATCGGATCGTTGGCCTCGCCGATCTTGCGACCGGCGGGGACCCGGCGCCCCGGGCCGAGGGCATCAACGCCTTGGCCGAGGACTCGCTCGGCAACGTGTGGATCGGCAGCGCGTCCCCCTCGCTCTTTCGATACGAAAAAAGCAGCGGGCTGCTCTTCGCCGTCGAGCTGAGCGAGGAGCGAGGCTATGGATGCGCGGGCGAGATCGAGGCGCTGGCGGTGAACGAGGGCGGCCTGTGGCTAGGCACCGACGACGGTTTGTGCCGGACCGCGGACTTGGGCCGCAGCTTCGAGACCTTCAAACCCGGCACGGAGCCGGCCGAGCCTCCGGGAGGGCCGGCGGCGATCGCCGGCCTTCCCGCGGCGGGCATCAACGCGATGACCACCGACGGCGAGAACGTGCTGTGGATCGGCACCGACGGCCAGGGGGTGGTGCGGGCGGATTTTGCGGCGGGAGCGCCCTCCTGGCGCTCATACCGCCACGCCTCCTCGGATCCCTTAAG
>JBCCLG010001061.1:0-2055 GCA_039027015.1 Acidobacteriota bacterium
TAGCTGTCCATGAAATCGAGGTAGCGGCTCAGGGCGCCGTTATAAAAAGCGGCCCGGTCCGGGGCGGTCTTGCCGCCGCCGATCAGCGTGCTGTGGGGCGCGCCGCCGAAGTCTTCCTGGTGAGTGCGGATCATCCGGATCGGCTCGCCTTCGAGGGCGCCGATGGCGACGCCGATGGTGTCGACGATGCGCTTCTTGAGCTCCTCGCGAGCCTCGTGAGACATGGTTTTATGGTCCGTGCCGGCGACAAAACGCCCGAGCTTGCGGACTTCGGTATCGGCTTGGTTAGCCTGATGAGCGGTCATCTTTTGAAGCCTCCGTGTTGGCGGACAAACCTCCCCGCGACCGGCGCGCGAGAGCGTCGCCGGCTCGGCGGAAGGGCCGTTTTCAATAGAGGACCAATATAGTACTATTTAGATCCGTTTGGGAAGAGCGCCCGGTAAAATGCCGATCACCAACCCAGGCACCTGCCCGGTACGTCATGGAGAGCACGATGTCTGCCCCAAGGAACGCCGCACAGTCAGGACCCGAGGCCCTAGGGTTTTCCGACCTCACCGAAGACGAGCGACTGGTGATCTCGATCTCGCGAGACTGGCGCCTCCTCGGGCCGACCCGCGCGGTGGCCGAGCACCGGATCGCCCGTCTGCTCACGAGGGATCGGGTCTACCCCGCCCTCGACGCCCTCTTCCTCGCCTTCGCCCCCCTCTTTGCCGAGATCGACGAGCCGGCCGCCGCCGAGCTTGGCGACCTGCTCTCCCGCTGCGAGCATGAGCTGCTCGACCGCCTGGCGACGGGCGAGGCGGGTGACCGGGAGCTGCCGTCGGTCTGCGCGTGCCGGGAGGCCCTCGAACGCGCCCGCATCCGGCTGCGGCCGTCGGGCACCATCGAACGCTCGGGGCGCGACGCCCTCGAGCTCGAGCTATCGCGCAGCTACTTCGCCTTCGTCCGGATGCGGTGCTGAACGCCTCGCCCGTTCCCGGTTATCGACCCGCGAGGCTCCGGCCCGCCGCTCGCCGATCAGCGGGCCGGCGGGTCGGGCGAGCGCTCGCCGGCCACGCCGTAGATCGCGGCGATGTCCTCGAGCATCAGCTCGGCCGCCAGCACGCCGCCGGCGGTGTTCCAAATCGCGTCGTCCACGGCGTGCACTCGGCCCGCCTCAACGGCCGCCAGCCGCCGCCACCGAGGATCGGCGAGCACCCGCTCGGCGGCGGCCCGGCCGTCGCCGTTGCCCTCATCGTAGGTCAAATAGAAAATTCGGTCGCCGTCCATCTCGGGGATGCTCTCCGGGCCGAGGGTGCGCGAGAACGCGTCGACGGCCTGGTTCGCGGGCCTTGCGAAGCCGAGGTCGGCGAGCACCACGCCGGAGAAGCTGTCGAGCTGATAGAGCCGCGTTCGGCCGGCCTGAAACCTGACCACCGAAACCTCTTCCGCGAGGCTCTCGCCGAGGGTCTCCGCCAGCTCGCGCACCCGGGCGTCGTAGCGCTCGAGCACCTTCGTTCCCTCCTCCACCCGGCCGAGGGCCTCGGCGTAGAGGCTGAAGTTGAGGCGCCAGTCGCCGCGCAGACGCCTCGAGAAAACGGTGGGCGCGATGGACTCGAGCTGGCCTCGGATCTCGTCGTGACGCTGCCGGTTGGCGAGAATCAGGTCGGGCTGGAGAGACACCAACCTCTCGAGCAGGATCGCGCTCTCGGTGCCCACCGGCTCCACCCCCTCCATGGCCTCAGCGATATGCGGATACCAGGGGTTGCCGAGCCACGAGGTCGCCGCCCCGATCGGCTTGAGGCCCAAAGCCAGAACCGCTTCGGTCCCTTCGTTGGTCAACACCACGACGCGCTGCGGCTTGGCTGGCGGCGCAGCCGGGGGAGAAAAATCCGCGCCGCAGCCGGCCAGCACCAGAGTGAGGAAGGCGGCGAGGGCGATATTTCTGAGTCTGGGCACGGTTACTCCGTCTGGGTCAACGCCCCTGGCAGAGGCGTCGCCGCCGGGAGGTCGCCACGGTAAAAGCCCGGGGCTTTCAGATCCCCGCTCTGGCGCTCCTCGCCGCGCTGCTCGCCA
>JBCCLG010001062.1:0-2049 GCA_039027015.1 Acidobacteriota bacterium
CCGAGGTCCGCCAGGCGCTCGGCCCTCTCGGCGGCGTCCTCGAGCGCCAGCAGCTCATCGAGAAGCGGCGCGAGAAGGCGCCACCTCTCGGCGTCGAGACCCGCGGGCTGCTGGATCTCGCTCACGGCCACCTCCCGGCTTCGGCGAGGGCCGGATCGCCCGCGGCCCTCTCGCCCAGCTGAAGGGCGAGGAAGGCGCGGGCGCGCCGCCAGTCTCGCTTGACGGTGCGCGGCGAGCTTTCGAGCACCTCGGCCGTTTCTTCGATGCTCAACCCGCCGAAAAAGCGCTGCTCCACCACCGCCACCAGGCGCGGCTCCAGGTTCCCTAAATCTTCGAGCGCCGCGTCCAGGCTCAGAAGCTCCTCGGCCTTCGATTCAGACATCACCCCCGTCGCCTCCTCGAGGGTCACCCGCGCGGCGCCGGCGCCCCGGCGGAGGCGCCGCCGGGCGCGCGCGGTGTCCATCAAAACAAAGCGCATGGCGCGCGCGGCGAGCGCTAAGAAGTGGCGGCGATCGCGCAGCACCACGGGGGTGGCCGACGCCGCCAGGCGGACAAAGGCCTCGTGGACCAGGCCCGTGGCCTCGACGGTGACCGCCGGATCCCTGCGCCTGAGGGCCCGGTGAGCGCGGCGCTTCAAATCGGCGTAGAGCGCGTCGAAGAGGTCGGCGAGATCCTGCCGGGAGGCCGGCCCCTGCTGCTCCAGCCAGCGCGTGATGTCGTGGGAAAGCTCGAGTCGGTCCATTCTGAACGCTTCGCTAGGGGTCGCGTGCCGCGAAGACCCCTATCACTGTATCGCGAGTCCTTTGGGGACGGATGAAGTGCCCAGAACCGCCGCGCGATTTTGCAGCGGCCGCGGCCCTTTTTCCCGCGGAAGGAGATTTAAGGAGTGAGAGCAGAAAGACGCTCCAGGCCGGTGCGCACCGGCGAGTTCATGCGCGATCTCGAGGTCGCGGGCGACTTTATCTATGCGACCGACGGCGAGCAGCTGCACGTGATGGACATCAGCGATCCCGGGCAGCTGGACCTCATCCGGTCCCTCGACCTTCCGGGCGCCATAGGCTCCTTCGCCTTTGAGGTCGACGTCGAAGGCTCGCTGCTTTTCGTGAGCGGCGGCTTCATGTCGGGTCTTCGCATCTTCGACCTCGCGGACCCCGCGTCGCCGGTGGAGATCGGTTCCTGGAACGGCATGACGGTGGTGAGAACCGCCGTTGCGGGAGACCTCGCCGTGGTCGGCGCCGGGAATAGCGGGCGGGTGCTCGATCTCTCCAATCCGGCGTCTCCGGCCGTGCTGGCCACGCTGAGCTTTGAGAGCACCGTTCGGGATATCGAGATCGTGGGGGATCTCGCCTTTGTCGTGCAGGCAAATCTCGGCGGCGTCGCGATCTGGGATCTCAGCACCCCCTCAAGCCCCCTGCAAATAGGCGAGTTCGCGCCCTTCCCGCTGGCCGCCGAGGACGCAGTGATCGACGGCGACACGATGTACGTGGCCGGCGGCGCGTTTTTCGGCGTGCTCGAGGTCGATATCTCGGATCCTTCGAGTCCGGTGCAGCGAGGCCAATTCGACACCGGCGGTTCGGCGGTGGGCCTGGCCCTTCGGGGCGGCGAGATCTTCGTCGCGGACTTCGACAACGGGATCTACATTCTCGGCTGCGATCAGGGCGCGATTTTCCTCGACGACTTCGAGTCGGGAGGCACCGGGGCCTGGTCGCTCACCAGCCCCTGACGGCCGCCTCGCCCCTCCCGGCGGCGCACGAAAAAAAGCCCCCCGCAGCGTGCGCCGCGGGTGGCTTTCTCCCCGGGGAGGGAGGCGCGGATCGCTCGAGGCCCGGGGCCTGCGATCCGCGGCTTCATCGAAGGTCCGATCAGAAGCGGCCGCGCAGCGAGAGGGCCGCGTTGAACGGCGCGCCCACGGTCGCCTGGTGGGTGCTGTGGGAGTTCGGGAAGTACAGCTCGTCGGTCAGGTTCTCGATGTTGAGCTGGATGCGCAGCCTGTCGGTCACGTCGTAGTGAGCCGAGGCGTCGATGCGGGTATAGCTCGGGAGAACGGCG
>JBCCLG010001063.1:0-2047 GCA_039027015.1 Acidobacteriota bacterium
GGGTCTCGGCCTGATCGTCTTTCCCGAGGGCACCAGCACCCGAGGCTCAGACATCCTGCCGCTGCGGCCTTCTCTGCTGCAGTACGCCGTCGATAGGAAGGCCCCGGTCTACTGGGCGACCCTCGTTTACCTCACGCCCGAAGGCGAGATGACGCCCAGCCGAGCGGTTTGCTGGTGGGGGAACGAAGATCTGCTTCCGCACGTGCGCCGGCTGCTGGCCCTTTCTCGAGTGGATGTCACGCTGACTTTCGGCGCCGTGCCCGAGCAGGCCGACAATCGCAAGGCGCTGGCTGAAGGCCTGCGCGGGGCGATGCTCGACTCTTTTACGCCCATGCCCTAGCGCCTAGGCGGAGCCGTTCGAGCGTCGCCTTAGAGCGTCAGCCCTCAGGAGCAGGCAGAGGGTCTTGGCGTCCACGATCTCACCTCGCTGGGCCTGCAAAAGCGCCTCGCCGAAGGGCAGGGTCACCAGGCTGAGCACCTCGTCGGACTCCAGCTTCTGCTCGCCAGGCTTGAGATCGGTCGCCAGGTAGAGCCATATCTTCTCGTCGCAAAAGCCCGGGGTCGTCCAAATCCACCCCAGCTCGTGCAGCCTTCCGGCTCTCATGCCGGTCTCTTCCTCGGTTTCGCGAAGGGCGCAGCGCCGAGGATCTTCTCCCGGATCTCTCTTTCCAGCGGGCGCCTCGAGGAGCCAGCCTCCGGTAGCGTGCCGGAACTGACGCACGAGCACGACTTCGTCGCTCTCCAGAACCGGCAGCACGGCGGCCGCGCCCACGTGCCGCACAACCTCCAGCTCAATGCGCTCCCCGCCGGGGAGATCGACCGTCTCAAGGCCAAGATCCACCACGGACCCGGCGTGAATTTGCTTTCGGCCCATGGGCGGAGACTACCAGCGGAGGCTCGGCTAGATACCCGGCTCGTCGGCCCTTGGGGCCGGGGCCTGGCGCGGCGGGTCCCCCTCGTCAGTGGCCGCCGCGGAAGTCGCTGGGCTCCAAATCCTCGCGGAGTCTCGCGACTTCTTCCGCGGCGAGGACCTTCTTTTCTTCCAGCAGGCTCAGCAAATTTTCCAGGGTATCGCGCGATCGAATCAGCTCGGCGCGGACGCCGTCGAGCTCGTCGTAAGGAATGGCGCCATTCTGAGCCACTTTGCTCGCGTTGAAGGGAGGCTGCCCCGGGAGGGAGCGGCCGTATTCCTCGCCCTGACCGGCGATGGCCGGGTCGGCGGCCCCGAAGCGATAAAGCTCGCCGTAGAAAGCCGCGGGCTCGACACCGATCACGTCGAGGATCAGCAGAACCTGTTCCACGCGGAGTGATTTTTGTTTCGTGAGAAGTTGACTGATGTAACTCCGGCCCCACTCGAGCTGCTCCTGAACCTGCAGCTGCGTGAAGCCGTGCTCGCGGATCTTGTTCCGCAAAAGCATCAAAATTCGATCGAGGTCACGTTCTACGGCGGAGTTCATAATTCGCGGCATTTTACTGTCTGTTGAAAAATTGACAAGGGCTTACATTACCAAGCAAAGAACCTGAGGGAAAATCTCTACTGAACAGAAGTATCTTTTTTGTGAAACTTTCTCTATTCACAAGATTATTTTCCATGGAATCTCTCTTCACCAGTAAACGGGCACTTGCCCTGCTCGTGAGGCCATGAGTATGCCAAGTGCCTGGTGTAGCTTGCGCCATAAGTATGCCTAATGTCCGGGCGCACCGCGTGTGGACATCTCCTGCGCTCCGGACATCTCCGGGCCGTAGCTCTCTCGGGAGCCACGGTTCTCCCGATGCCTAGATGGGGACGGTACGTGTAGGTGGATACAGCATGGCCGAGGGACGCTAAGGCGGAGACAAGGTGCATAGCTTGATTCCTGGTTGTTTGACTCCAAGGTTCGGCTTCAAAGTTTCGGCTTCAAAGTTCCGGCCTCAAAGTTCCGGCCTCAAAGTTCCGGCCTCAAAGTTCCGGCCTCAAAGTTCCGGCCTCAAAGTTCCGGCTTTAAAGCTCGGTTCCATGACGGATCGCCTTCTTGGCGACCATCTAACGCCTCATTACCGCCTATAC
>JBCCLG010001064.1:0-2039 GCA_039027015.1 Acidobacteriota bacterium
AGTGGATAACTCGTTTCTGGTCAACCAGTTGCCGTAATCTGGCGCGGACTGGAGCCGACCCTCGCAAACCAGCGTAGGGGGCTATGGTTCCGGGACTAGGACTCGAACCTAGATAAGCAGCTCCAAAGGCTGCCGTCCTGCCATTAGACGATCCCGGATCGCGTTCCGCAGATGCGAGAGCGTAGTACATCGCGCGGGCTGCTGTCCATTGGCGAACGGGCCTTCTGAGAGCTCGCGCTGATATGATCTGGGCATGGAAATGACGCTGTGGATGCGGATTTTGGCTCCCCGGACGGGGATCGCCCTGATGCTGGCTCTGGCCGTTGCGGGCTCTAGCTTCGCGGCTGAAACTGACTTCGAGGTCCTGATCGACGAGGACGGTGTGTACCGGGTCGATTATGAGCAGCTGCAGATGGCTGGACTCGACTCTCCAGTCGCCAGCGAGCTGCTGGCGGTGCGCTCGCAGGGCGAGGAGACTCCGATTTTTGTGGTCGACGGGGGTGACGGCCTTTTCGGCCCCGGCGACTATTTCGAGATGATCGGCTCACGCCTGGTTGGGGAAACGTCTTGGGTTCACGACTATGCCCGGCACAACGTGTATCGCCTCTCGATCGATCGCGCGGGGGGCGCTCGGATGGCCGCGCGCGGCGAGGCTGCGGGCGAGGGCGCCGAGGCTTCGGGCCTGCGGGTGGAGCGCCATCTCGAGGAGGACAGCATGCTGGTCAGGCTGCCCGGCCGCAATGCCTCTCAGGATTCCTGGTTCTGGAAGAAGCTGGTCCACAATCAGAAGGCGCCGATCGGGATTCCCCTCGACCTCTCGGGCCTCGACCCTGAGGGACGGATCTCGGTTCGCCTTGGGGTCCGCGGGTGGTCGAAGCCGCACAACAAAGCTTCCAAGGAGGTCGCCGATCATCGCCTGGTCGTGCGCATCGGCCAGCGGACGATTCTCGCGGAGTCCTGGAACGGCTCAAACCCCCATGAACTGGTGCTCGAGGACGCGCCGGCTGCTTGGTTTGATCTCGAGTCGCCCGAGCTTCTGCTCAGGGTTCCCGTGCGCCGGGAGACCCGGGATGGCGATCGAGCACTGATCGACGTGGTGATGCTCAATTGGGTGGAGGTGAGCTACTCCCACCTTGCCGAGGCGCCGGCGCGAGACGAACGGCTGCTGGTGGACGGCGGCGAGGCTCTAAACCTGGGCGCCCTCGCCGCGCCCGTGCGGATCTACACCAGCTCCGGCGGGCGGGCTGAGCTTCAGGGCTCCGGCGTCATGCCCCTCGAACCGGCGGACCATGCGGTTCGCGTCAGCCGCCAGGCGCTCCTCAAAACGCCGGTCGCCGTTCTGCCCGACTCTCGCTCGAGCTGGCTCGAGCCGGCCCAGCAGGCCGATTATCTGATCGTGACCCACCAAGCCTTCAAGCAGGCGATCGAGCCCCTGGCTAACCTGCATCGAAAGCGCGGGCTCAAGGTTTCGGTGGCCGAGGTCGGCGACCTTTACGACGAGTTCAACCACGGGATCGCCCATCCAAGGGCGATCCGAGATTTTGTGGCCTACGCCAGCTCGACCTGGCAGAAGCCCGCGCCGCGCTTTCTTCTGCTGGTGGGAGACGCCAGCTGGGACCTGAAGAACTCCGAGGCCGACGACAGTCTTTACGCCGACTGGACGTACCGCCGCGGCGAGAGCCTCAATTTCGCGAAGAACGACAGCACGACCTATGAGGGCGGCACCGGCCGCCTGCGTCACTTCGTTCCCACCTGGCAGGCCATGACGCACCAGGGACACGCTGCGAGCGATAATTATTTCGCGGATATCGACGGTGAGAACGGCGAGCCCGACGGCATGCCGGATCTTGCGGTCGGGCGTCTTCCGGTGGCCTCTGTCGAAGAGGTCGAAGCGATTCTGGCCAAGATCAAGGCTTATATCGAAGAGCCCCAGGCCGGGGACTGGCAGAGGAAGGTGCTGCTGGTCACCAACGAGCAGTCGATCTTTCAGAAGCGCAGCGACCAGTTAGCTGACAAGCTCTCGGGCGAGGGCTTTTTGC
>JBCCLG010001065.1:0-2037 GCA_039027015.1 Acidobacteriota bacterium
CGCCGTGGAGGAGTACAGCGGCGCCGAGCGCTCGGCGCCTCGCCTGCGCACCCTGGGCGCGGAGCTGATCACCCTGTGCGGGCCCGACGCCGCGTCGCTGGTGGCCCGGGCCCGGCAGCTCGCCCAGGGGCTTGCGGGCTCGCCGGACGCCGAGGCCTCCCTGGCCTTCGAGGCCCGCGCGAGCCGGCGGGATTTCCGCAGCGACGCGCCGGCCCGCCTGGCCCTGGTCGCCTCGAGCGCCGCCGAGCTTCGCGAGCGTTTGGAGCAGGCCGCGAGCGCCATCGAGGCCTCTCCCGACGCGCCGTTCTCGACGCCGAGCGGCGTGCATTTCGGTCTCGGGGCGGCGGAGGGCAAGGTCGCCTTTCTCTTTCCCGGCCAGGGCAGCCAATACGTCGGCATGGGCGCCGAGATGGCGATGTCCTTCGACGCCGCCCGCGCCCCCTGGGATCTGGCGGCGTCGCGCGATCTGCCGCTGCACGACGTGGTCTTCCCGCGTCCGGACTTCGGCGACGGCGATGAGATCGCCGCCCGGCAGGAGGCCGCCCTGCGCGCCACCGAGTGGGCGCAGCCCGGCATCGTGTGCGCCAGCCTCTCCCTGCTCGCCATGGTGCGGCGCCTCGGCCTTCGCGCCGATATGGCCGCCGGCCACAGCCTCGGCGAGGTCACCGCGCTCTGCGCCGCCGGCGTTTTGGGCGAGGGCGAGGTGCTCGACGTGGCCCGCCGCCGCGGCCTGCTGATGGCCGAAATGGCCGAGATCCCCGGCGCCATGATCGCGGTGAGCGCGTCGCGCGCCGACGTGGAGGCGGCCCTGGGCGAGATTCCGGAAGGCTCCCAGGTGGTGGTGGCGAATCACAACAGCCCGCGCCAGGTGGTGCTCTCCGGGTCGCGCGATGCCATCGAGAGCGTGAGCGCCGCGCTGCGCGAGCGGGGCCTCAGGGCCCAGGATCTGCCGGTGGCCACCGCCTTCCACTCGCCGATCGTCGCCGGCGCCAGCCCCGCCCTGCGCGAGGCGCTGGGCGCGGTGGACTTCTCCGGGGCGGAGATTCCGGTGTTCTCGAACGCCTCGGCCGAGGCCTACGAAGACGAGGCCGACGCGATGCGCGATCGCCTGGCGGCCGCGGTCGCCGAGCCGGTGCGCTTCGTGGAGATGGTCGAGTCGATGGTCGCCGCCGGCGCCAGAACCTTCGTGGAGGTCGGGCCCGGCTCGGTGCTCGGCGGGCTGGTGTCGCGCATCGTCGGCGGCGAGGACGCCGCGCCGGCGGTCGTCTCCCTCAACCGCAAGGGCCGCGGCGGCGTGGCCAGCTTCCTCGGCGGCATCGCCCGCCTGGCCGCCCTCGGGGTCCCCATCGAAAACCTCGGCGCCTGGGGCGATGAGTACCGCTCGCCGGTCGATCCCCGGTCGGTGGTGAAGCCCAAGGTTTCGGTGCCGATCAACGGCTCCTGCTACGGCAAGCCCTATCCGCCAAAGGGCGGCGCCGCGGCTCTGCCGGCGCCCAACCCCGAGGAGAGCGACCCGCGGCCCGAGCGCGTCAAGCTGCGCGCCGTGGCCGCGGATCCGGCCGATCTCGATCTGCCGGCGCCCACCCCTTTTCCGTCGCCGCGGGCGGCTGCCCCCGAAGCCGCCGCCGCCGCCGGCCCCGCCGCGCTGGCCCTGGCGCCGGCCCTCGAGTCCTCCGCCTCAGACCCCGCAGGCTCCCACGCCTCAGACCTCTACAGCCCAGAACCGAAGATTTCAGAGTTTGGCGCGGCGGGCCTCCCCCAGCCTTCGCGCGATTCGTTCTCGGAGAATCCCATGACGACGCCGCAGCCCCCCGCAGGATGGCTCGAAGCCTGGCAGCAAGCCCAGGAGCAAACCGCACGCGTGCACATGGCCTACCAGCAGTCGATGGCCGACTCGCAGAGCGCCTTTTTGAAGGCCGCCGAGTCGAGCTTCGCCAGCCTGGTGGGCTTCGCTCCGGCCGCCGGCTCGCAGCCGCCCGCCGCACCCCTCGCCGTCGCGCCCGTGCCCGCACCTCTTCCCGCGCCCGCGCCCGCGCC
>JBCCLG010001066.1:0-2037 GCA_039027015.1 Acidobacteriota bacterium
CCAGGGGCGCGGAATGCAGCCGGCCGGCGAGAGCCATCCGATGCCTGGCCGAGCGCGAATCAAGCGGCAGCGGCGCGGGATTTTCCGCGCCGCGTATTCCGCGAGGAGATCCCGCCGATGACCCTGACCCTGCGCCCCGTGAGACGTTCACGCCTCGCCTTCCGGAGATCGGCCCGTGCCCTCGGCTCCGCGGCCGTCGTCGCGCTCCTCTGCCTGCTCGCCGCGCCGCCGCTGCTGGCGGGCGATCTCTTCGAGGAGCTGGATCCCTCCTTTCTGGCCAACTCCTACTGGTACGAAGGCCTGGCCGAGATCAACCTCTACGACGCGCAGGTCGTGATTTACGGCCAGCCGCGCCAGGCCGAGGAGCTCGCCCACGTCCTGGTGACCGAAGACCATCGGCCGGATCTGCTGGTCAAGGCCGATGACCCCAACCGCGCCGACAAGGTGGGCATGCTCAAGCTCAACTACACCACCGACGCGCGCACGGGCGTCTACACCTACCGGCAGATGCTGAGCTTCTTCTTCGACCGCTCGGACTGGAGCGTCGCCAAGATGACCCTCGCCCACCACGAGTGGTGCGGCAACACCTTCAAGGAGCTGGTCAACTTCAGGAATCGCTCGAGCTACGAGTTCAACACCTATTGGGACGGCCAGGGCAACGGCAGCTTCGAGGTCGACTTCCCCGAGAAGCTGGTGATCTACGACTCGCTGCCCGTCCAGCTGCGCGGCCTGCGCTTTCGCGAGGGCCTCAAGGCGAGCTTCGAACTGCTGCCGCGCCAGCTCTCGAGCCGCGCCGTCAAGCCGCGCTGGTCCGAGGCTACCCTCTCGGTGGGCGCGCGTTCAGAGGTGAGCGTTCCGGCCGGAAAATTCACCGCCTGGCCGATCGAGCTGCGTCACGGCGGCGGCGTCGACTCCCTGTGGTTCGAAGCCGACTTCCCGCACCGCCTGCTGCGCTGGCAGCGGGCCGACGGCGATACTTTTGCCCTGCGCACCAGCGAGAAGCTGCCGTATTGGAATCACGGCCGCCTTCAGGACGAGGATCTGCTCGGTCCCTGATCAGGGCAGAAGAGCCATGGCGGCCACGTGGCCGCGGTCGGCGGCGAGCCGGCCCGCGGTGAGGCCCATATCGCTCTCGGCTTTAGGATCGGCGCCGGCGCCTAAGAGCAGCTTGAGCACCGGCCCGTGGCCCTTCACGGCCGCCTGGTGCAGCGGGGTGAAGCCGCCCGCCTGCTCGGCGTTGGGGTCGGCGCCAGCGCCTAAGAGCAGCTGGGTGATCGCCTGGGCAGCCCCCGCGTCGGCGCAGCAGGCGGCGCCGTGAAGAGGCGTTGAGAGAGTGGGGTTTTGGGCCACGCTGCCAGGATCGGCGCCGCTTTCGAGCAGCAGCTTCGCGACCTCCAGGCGGCCGTAGGTGGCGGCGAGCACCAGAGGCGGGAAGCCGTCTCCGGACGGCTCATCGAGAAAACCCTCGGGCGCCGCCTCGCCGGCCCCGCGCGCCTCCTCGTGCAGCTCCCGCACGCGGTCCACGTCGCCCACGGCCGCGGCCTCCCCGAGGTCCAAGGGCACCTCCGAGCGCAGCAGCACGCCGAGAACCTCGTCGAGGCTGTGGTAGACGGCGAGCTGAACCGCGGAGGCGCCCGCGGCGTCGCGGCTCTTCACCAGGCGATCGTCCTGCACGATCATCTTGGCGATGTCCTCCTTACGGCCCTCCACCAGGGCGGTCAGGAATTCGTGGCTGGAGATTTCCCGCGGCTGGCCGAGAAAGTCGTCGGCCGGCTCGTCGGCGGGGGCCTGTCCTAGGATGTTGAGTGCGCTCACCGTTCGATACCCAAATAGAGAAGTGGAGGAGAGACGGGGCGCGAGGCCGCCCGCGCCCCGTCTCTCCTCAGATCGTGCGCCGGCCGTCGTCGGATGCCTCGGCGGTGAGTTTTCGGGCGCGCTCCCGTCGTCCGCCGCCGCCGGCCCGCAGCGCGGAAGGGGGGTCAGCCTTTGTCGATGGTCAGCACCACCAGCAGGTCGCCCGCCGCCAGGTCGTCGCCG
>JBCCLG010001067.1:0-2036 GCA_039027015.1 Acidobacteriota bacterium
AGCCCGCCGCCCCGCCGCCGCCACCGGGCGGCGCGCCTCCTCCGCCTCCCGGCGCCGCGCCTCCTCTTCCCCACGCCGCCGCCGCCTCGCCGCCTCCTCTGGCGCCGCCCGCCGCCCCGCCGCTACCGCCGGCTCCTGCTGCCGCGGCGGCATCGCCGGAGCCGCCGCCCGCCGAAGTCCCCCAGGAGCTGACCTACGGCATCGTGCGAACCATGGTGGCGGCGGCCCTCGCCGACGGCCACCTCGACGAGCGCGAGAAAGCGGCCGTTTTGGAGCGCCTGGGCGACTCGGGGCTCGACCCGGAGCAAAAGCAGCAGATCCACCGCGATCTGGTGCTGCCGCCCTCGCCCGGCGAGCTGGCGGCCCTGTGCGAAGACGTCGGCCATCGAGAGGCGATGTATCGGTTCGCCGGGCTGCTGATCCTGGCGGACGGCGAGGTGTCAAACCTCGAGCGCTCGTGGCTCGATCGGCTGGCGAACGCCTTCGCCTTCGACGAAGCTCAGAAGATGGCCCTCGAGGGCGAAATCTTCGAATGAGAGCTTTCGATGTGATGAAATGGGGCTTCGCCCTACAGTACAGCCCAATTGCGCGTCACTGAACCCAAGACGGAGATTCCGAGGATGAAGCAGAGTTCCTATTCCGACCTCCCTGAAGTGCTCGCGCGCTCCGTGGAAGAGCACCGCCAGCGCAACGCGTTCGGCACCAAGAAAAACGGCGAGTGGGAGTGGATGACCTACGGCGAGTTCGGGCGCCGGGTCGACGACTTTCGAGGCGGCTTGGCGCAGCTCGGGGTGTCGCAGGGAGATACGGTGGCGATCATTTCCGCCAACCGGTCGGAATGGGCCATCGCGGCCTACGCCACCTACGGCCTGGGCGCGCGCTTCTGCCCGATGTATGAAAGCCAGCTGCCCAAAGACTGGAGCTATATCGTCCAGGATTCGGGCGCCAAGGTTCTGCTGACCTCGACCTACCAGATTTACGAGCAGACCCGCGACTGGCCGCGGGAACTCGACAGCCTGCAAAACGTTTTTTGCATGGCGCTGCCCACCGAAGACGTGGCCAGCTTCGAGTCCGTCGAGAGTCGAGGCAAGGAGAATCCGGCGGCGGCGGTGGAGATCGATCCCGAGTGGGTGTGCGGCTTCATCTACACCTCGGGCACCACCGGTCAGCCCAAGGGCGTGCTGCTCTCGCACTCCAACATCTGCTCGAATATCAACGGCGTGTCGTCGTACTTTCCGATCGATCACTCGGACATCGCGGTGTCGTTTCTGCCCTGGGCTCATTCGTTCGGGCAGACCTGCGAGCTGCACTGCCTGATCTCCCGCGGCGCGGCTATGGCGATCGCCGAGTCGGTGGAGAAGCTGGTGGACAATTTCGGCGAGGTGCGGCCGACGCTCATGTACGCCGTGCCGCGTATCTTCAACCGCATTTATGACGGCGTGCTCAAGAAGATGTCGGGCGGCCTGCAGCGCTCGCTGCTCGACTCGGCTCTCGCCACCTCCGCCCGGCGCAAGGAGCTGGAGGCCCGGGGCTCCTCGTCGGCCTTCGTGGACCTGAAGCACTCCTTCTTCGACAAGGTGGTCCTCTCGAAGATCCGCGCGCGCTTCGGCGGCCGGGTTAAATACGCCCTCTCGGGCGGCGCCGCCCTTTCGCCGGATGTCGGGCAGTTCATCGACAACCTCGGCATCCTGGTGTGCGAGGGATACGGCTTGACCGAGACCAGCCCGATCGCCACCGCCAACCGGCCGGGCGCGCGCAAGATCGGCTCGGTGGGCCAGGCCCTGCCCGGGGTGAGAATCTTGATCGACAAGAGCGTGGTCGACGACGAGGACTCCGAGGACGGCGAGATCGTGGTGATCGGCCCCAACGTCATGAAGGGCTACCACAACCTGCCCGAACAGACCGCCGAGGTGATGACCGAGGAGGGCGGCTTCAGGACCGGCGACCTGGGACGCCTCGACGCCGATAATTTCCTCTACATTACCGGGCGGATCAAGGAGCAGTACAAGCTCGAGAACGGCAAGTACGTGGTGCCC
>JBCCLG010001068.1:0-2035 GCA_039027015.1 Acidobacteriota bacterium
CCCGAGCCGACTCCAGCGCCCGAGCCCGCTCCGGAACCCCAGCCCGCGCCGGAACCCGAGCCGACTCCAGCGCCCGAGCCCGCTCCGGCGCCCCAGCCGGAACCCGCTCCAACTCCCGAGCCCACGCCAGCTCCAGCGCCCCAGCCGGAGCCTGCCCCTGCTCCAGCACCCCAGGCCCGGCCGGAGCCCGCTCCGGCACCCCAGCCCGCCCCGGCTCCTCAGCCTGTGCCGGAGCCCGCGCCCGATTCCGCGGCCGCGACTCCCCCAGCGCCCGAAATCCCCGACGATCCCGCGGCCCGGCGCCAGATGACCACCCGCCTGCTTTACGAGGCGGGGGTACATCGCAGCAAGGGCGAGCTGGACTCGGCGATCGTCGCCTTCTCCCAGGCGCTGGAGCTGAGCCCCGAATCCTTCTCGGCCTACAACAACCGGGGCCTGACCTTCCTCGAGAAGGGCGCGTTTCAGGACGCTATCGGCGACTTCACCGAGGCCATCCGCCTGCAGCCCGACCGCGCCTTCGTCTACACCAATCGGGCGACCGCCTACGAGCGCCTGGAGGATCTCGAGAGCGTGATCTCCGATTACTCCACCGCCCTCGAGATCGATCCCAAGCTCGCCGGCGCCTACTTCAATCGAGGCAACTGCTTCTTTCGGGCCGAGATTTACCAGAAGGCGATCGACGATTACGACCGCGCCCTCGACATCAACCGCCGCTATCCCGGCGCCAAAGACAACAAACGCCTCGCCCAGCAAAAGCTGAAGGAAAGCCGCTAGCGGCGGCCCCGAGGGTCTCGCGGTGCCCGCATCCGGAGATTCGCAGGGAGCCGGAGGCGCCGGCGGCGGCGGCTTCACGGCTATTCGCCATGAGGTCGCCGTCGAGGTGCGCTATGCCGAGACCGACGCCCAGGGCTGGGTCCACCACTCGAATTACCTCGTGTGGTTCGAGCTGGCGCGCACCGGGCTGTGCTCCCTCGGCGGCCACCACTACGCTGAGATCGAGAAGCTCGGCTATTTTCTGGTCGTCACACGCACCGAGACCCGCCACGTGACCGGCGCGCGCTACGGCGAAACGGTGGCCGTGGGCTGCCGCATCGATCGCCTCACCAGCCGCGGCGTGCGCTTCGTCTATGAGGTGAGGCGGCAGGATGGCCAGCTGCTGACCAGCGGCGCGACCGAGCACGTGTGGGTCGACCGCGCCAGCGGGCGGCCCTGCCGAACGCCCGAAATCGTGCTCGAGCCGTTCCGCAGGCTGGCGGGCCGAGAGCCTCCGGCACCTCAGGAGCCCTGATCCTCGGGGTTTCAGGGCTCCGCTCAGAGGATCACCAGCGCCACGCCGGCCACCATCACCGCCACCGCCGCCACCCGCGCCCAGCCGATCCGCTCGCTGAAGAAGAGGCTGCCGAAGACCAGCGCCAGGGAGGCGCCCACGCCCCGCTTGGTGGTTTCGACCACCCCCACGGGCACCTGCTGGTAGGCCACCAGCTGAACGCCGCTGGCGAAGGCCGCGACCGCCACCGCCGCGAGGCTCAGGGCGAGCGCCCGGCGGGTGGTCAGAAGAGCCAGCACCTGGCCGCCGAGGCGCTGGCGCCAGGCCAAGATCAGCAGCCCCAGGGCGACGCCCGCCACCACCACCAGCGCGTGCACCGAGGGCGGCGCGTGACCCATGGCCAGCTTGTCGAGGCTCGGCGTCACCGACCAGCAGGCCGCCACGAAGGCCATCAGCAGTCCGCCTCTGCGGCCGAGGGTGCTCCAGAAGCCGCCGCCGGCGTCCGCGCCCTCGTTCGAGCCGCGGGCGAGAATCAGCGCGGTGGCCACCACGCAAAAAATGCCCAGCGCCTGGATTGCCGTGGGCCACTCGCCGAAGATCGGGATCGCCACCAGCGTGGCGAAAACCGGGGTCAGCGACAGCAGCGGAATCGTTCGGCTCATGGGCGCCGTGCGCACCGACTGCATGAAGGCCAGGTTGGCCACCAGGTTGAGCGCGATCGCGCCCAAAGCCGGCCACCAATAGCCCGGGGCAGGAATCGCCGCGCCC
>JBCCLG010001069.1:0-2035 GCA_039027015.1 Acidobacteriota bacterium
CGCGTCCGCGGCGCCGCCGTCGTCTTCGATGACGTTGAGATATTGGCCGAGCAGGCGCTCGACCCGCCCGGAGCGCTCTTCTTCCGCCCATTCGGTCACGATGTCCCGCGCCCGGCCGTCGAACCAGTCGATGACGCGCAGATTCTTCTCCCGCGCCAGGGCCGCCAGGTCGTGATGGGTCGACTCGGCGCCGCGAGCGGCGCGCAGAAGCGCCTGCCCTGCGCCCACGGCCCTGCCCAGGCGCAGCCATAGCTCCCCGGCCAGGGCCAGCTGCTCGGCGATGCGTCGGTTCGACCGCACCCTCGGAGCCACCGCCCCGGTGACCGGCCGCGGCATGAAGACCTCGAAGCCGCGCTTGTGGGCGAAGGAGGAGAAGGCGCGCTGACGCCGGCCGTCGTGCTGCACGTGGAAGAGGGCGTCAAAAACGTCTTCGCTGCGGCCCTCGGCGAGCTTGCGGCGAATCAGCGGCGGCAGGTCGAGCATCAGAGGCTGCACGCAGGAGACGCCGGCGACCTCGAGGGAGTCGAGCCCCTCGTCCCAGCACTCGGGATAGTCGGAAATGCCCGGGATCATCGGCCAGACGGCGAGGGCGCCCTTGGGCAAGACGGCGAGCCTCTCGGGCTCGGCGTCGAGCAGGGCGGGCAGCAGATCGTAAACGTTGACCACGTTGGGAGCGGCCTTATCCCCGGGAAAGCGCTGCAGGAGAACCGGAACCTCCTGCTCGGCCAGGCTGGCCGCGAGCTCCAGACGCGCGTTCTCGAGCGAAGGGTCGACCGCGGGCAGGTAGAGAAAGTCGTCGAGGCCTTCGGTATCGAGATCCGGAACGCCCGTTTCCACAGCGGCCTTTTTGAAGCCGCTGAGCTCGCCCGACGCCAGGTTGGTCCAAATCTGCTCGCACAGCCGCCAGGTTCGCGGCGCGAAGGCGACCCAGCAGCGCGCGGGCTCCGGCCATTGGGTGACGGGCCTGGCCCGCGGCGCGTTGTCGTCCACGCCGTTCAAGAGCTCACCTCCCCGCCGAGCCGGCCGGAGACCTGAAGCGCCCGCTCGACGTACTTGGCCAGAATATCGGCCTCGAAGTTCACCACGTCGCCGGGCTCGAGGCGGTCGAGATTGGTCACCTCGAGGGTATGGGGCACGAGAGCGACGTCGAAACCGTCGTCGCGGAGAGCGGAGACGGTGAGGCTGACTCCGTCCAGGGTGACCGAGCCCTTCTCTACGATCTGGCCGCGAAACGCCTCGGGCACGGCGAAGGAGAGCTCCGTCCAGCCCTCGACTTCCCGCTGCCCGATCATTTCGGTGACGCAGTCGACGTGCCCCTGAACCCAGTGGCCACCCATGGCGTCGCCAGCGGCGAGGGCGGGCTCTAAATTGAGCACCGAGCCTTCGCTAGCCCGTCCGATGCTGGTCTTTTTCAGGGTCTCCGGCGAAACCTCCACCGAGCAGCGGTCCGCTTCGAGGGTCACCAGGGTCAGGCACACCCCGTTGACCGCCAGGCTAGCGCCAATTTCGAGGCGCTGCGCCAGCTCCCGCGAGATGCCGAGGTGTAGCGTGAGGCCGCCGCCCGATGGCTCTGGCGGCGCGATCAACCGCCCACATTCGCGCACAATTCCGGTAAACATGATTTCCTAAATGCGGTGAGGATCCAGTCTGGGCCGCGGGCGGCCGAGGAGTCGGGCGCGAGCCTCGGGGCTCTTTCTAAAGGAGCGAATCCTTCACCGGCGATGGGACCTGGAGATTCTCGGCCTCCGATGACGAGGGGTGCGCAGCACACGCCGACCTGATCAAAAAGCTCGGCTTCGACGAATGCAGCCGTGACGTAGGAGCCGCCTTCGACCAGAACGCTGCTGACGCCTCGCTGCCTGAGGTCTTCGAGAACCCGCTCGGGCGTTGGATCCTCGAGCATGATCACCTCGGCTCCGGCGTGCGTCAGCTGACGTTTTCTGGTGAGATCGCCGCTCGCCGAGGTGTATATCAAGAGCGGACCCTCAACCGCCAGCATCCTCGCCTCTTTGTGCACCCTGAGCCGGCGATCGAG
>JBCCLG010001070.1:0-2028 GCA_039027015.1 Acidobacteriota bacterium
CTTTGGGATTGTTCCGGTAAAGGTGATCGTCATAGAGCGGCGCTACCTGGGTTCCCGGTTCGGTCATGGCGTGCACGTAAGGCGGGTTGAGGTCGGTCAGAATCAGCCGCGGGGCCTCGATTGGCATGCGCGGTAGCTGCACGAGCATGCGGTAGCCCGGAGAGCTGGGGCGCTCGACGCTCAGAAGAGCCGCGGTGTCTGAAAAGCCGCCCGAGCCGGGAACCCCGGCGACCGTCGCGATCAAGAGCACGGAGCCCACGGCCGCCCTCGGTTTGGAAGCGGCAGCGCCACGCCACGCGAGACCCACCGCCCTTCCGGCCGCGGGAAACGCCATGAGAAAGATGGGGAAGATCAGGCGAGCGTCCTGAAAAAAATAGATTTTCATGGCGCCATAGTAGCTCCCGCAGGCCGCGGCAAAGCTCCAGAGCCGCCTTCGGTCGGCGCGCAGAGTCCACAGCGCCCACGCGATCAGGGCCACGAGGGTTGGGCCGAAATAAGATCCCGTACCGTAGAGGTTGGCGGTGGTGAATCTGCTTTCCTGCTGAAGAAGCTCGCGGAGGTCGTAGGCGAGATTGGGCCGCAGAAAATCCAGATCGAAAGCCTGATCAGCAGACCATTGGGGTATCCAATAGCCGTAGCCTGTCTCGAGCGGGTGACCCAAGAGGATCCAGTTGCCGAAGAAAAGGGGCAGCATGCCGAGCGCCATGGCCGCGCCCAGAACGCAGGCCTGGCGGGCCTTCGTTTCCCACCGGTCGCCTTTCCGGGCCAAGAGCGCGGCGGCGAGAAGGGGCGCCAGCAGGACATTGGAGAGTCGGAAACTGGTCGAGAGCCCCAGCAAGGCCGCGCCCAAGGCTCCCTGGGCTGAGGCTCCCTGGACGAGGGCTCCCCGGGCTGAGGCTCCCTGGGCTGCTGTGGCGCCAGAGTAAGAATAGAGAAAGCCGGCGCCGCCCAGGACCAGAACGGAAGCGGAAAGCTCGCTGAGAGGGCTTCTCGACAGCAGCACGAAGGTCGGGAAAGTTGCCAGCAGCAGCGCCGCCACGCCGGCCTCAAGAGTCCCTTGATGCTTCGCCACCCACCCGGCCATCAGAAGCAGGAGCAGCGCACCGGCGAGGAGGTTCACTCGATAGGGGGCCGCCGCGGGCGGCGCGCCCGCGGCCAAGCACGTCGCGGTCACGAGACTAAACGCCGCGGGATAGCGGGAAGGGTGCTCTTCGCCGCCCACGTGAATCCTCGCCCTGCCGTGGCGGTGGAGCGAAACCGCCATGTCGAGGTACTCGGCGCCGTCGGGCCAGGGCTGCGCCGCCAGGCCCGCGGTGGCCGTCGCGGTCCAGGGTACGGCGAGGCAGAAGTAGAGCGCGGCGGCGCTCATGAGGGCGCAGCCTAGAATCGTCAAGGCGCGCGAGGAGCGCTCCATGGGTCTTCCAGGGCCATCGGATTCTTCCTGGCTAGTCACAGCCGGCCGCCGTGAGGCTGACTCTCGTTTCCGCTAGGACTTTGGAGTGTGCCTTTGAGACCAGAACAAAACGCATCCCCTGGTCTACCCAAGGCCCGGTCTTTGCCGTGCCGGCGGACGAGCCTTCGGCGAAGAGACGTCCGCTCCCGCTCTCCAGCCGGATCGCGACGTCGCCCTCTTCGGCCGGCACGCGCCAGACCAGCTCGGTTGGTCCCAGGCCCGAGCCGTCGCAGACCTGGATCGGATTCGGAACTGCCCTGAACGCCACCGGGGTGGCGTTTTGGCCGGGGGCGCTTCCGGAATCAAGGCCGCCGAGATATCCCAGGCTTTCCAGTTCGCGGCGGAGATCCTCATCCAGCCCCTGTTCGCTTCGGGTGCCCTGGTGCAGCTCTTTCAGCCGAGCGATCTCGGAACTGGCCCTGCGAAGAATGCGCAGGGACTCCTCGGGGGCTCGTCCCTCTTCGTCGAGGCGAGTCGACTGCTCTTCTGGGTCGGTCTCCAGGTCAAAGGCATCGAGAACCCTCTTCTCCTCCGGAGAGGCGAGGATCTTCTTCCCGCCAAGGCGGGCTGCCAAC
>JBCCLG010001071.1:0-2028 GCA_039027015.1 Acidobacteriota bacterium
GCAGAAGGCGACCCCGCCGACGGTCCACTGACCCGCCACGGTCAAGGACGTGGGCGAGAGGAGGAGGGCCACCGAGCCCACCACCCACAGGGCATCGAGAGCGATGACCACCGCCACCGCGGAACGGGCCCAGGGACGCTTTAGATCGGCTTTCAGCAGCGCGAAAAGGGTGACGGCGAAAACCGCGAGGCCGACGCCCAGGCCCTGGACGGCGGCTTCGGGGACGCCGAGAAACCGACTCATCCATCCCGAGAATAGGAGGCACTCGGCGGCGCTGCCGGCGGAAAAAAGGACGTTGACGAGCAGGGCGCGATTGAGAGTCTTTTCGGGCATGTCTTCTCCTTGAGTGAGGAAGGTCCAGCGAGTCAGCCCAGCTTTGAGCCCGGCCGTTCCGAGGCGGCGCCACGGTCTTCCGGGGCTCAGCGGGCCTGAGCGGTTGTCGCTCGATGTCCAAAAAACTGCGAGCTCCATGCCAGGGTCAAAGGCCCCTCGACTGCGCGCCGAGCCCGCAGAACGTTGCATCGGCGCAACGTCCGTTGCTGTTCTGCACCGCGCCGCCACCCCGGCGCGGAGGAGGAGAGCGAGCGGGTTAGACTTCTGGCCGGCGCGAAGCTTGCTCTTCCCAAAAGGCCATGAGCACACTCACTGAAGACCTCGAACGCTGCTGGCACAAACCGCGATGGCAGCTCGCCCTGTGGTCCTTCCTTCTCGGCGCCGGCTATACCGGCATCTCGTATCAGCTCGGCATCGAGTTTCGTCTCGGCGAGCGCGACGTCACTCTCCCCGTCAGCCTGGTGATCGAGATCTCCTTCGCCGCTTTTGGCTACCTCTGGGGGCTGGCGATCGAAGCCAGGCGCCGCGAGCGCCGGCGGGCCGAGGCCATGGAGCAACGCATGCGCGAGTCCGCCGAGCAGCAGCTCAAGCTGGCGCACACCGAGAAGCTGGCGGCCCTGGGCGAGCTGGCCTCCACCGTCGCCCATGAATTCCGCAATCCCCTGGCGATCTTGCGCACCATGGCTCAAAACCTCGCGGAGGAGCTGCCCGGCGACGCGCGCGAAGCCCGGCGCTCGAGCGACGGCATGATCGAAGAGATCGACCGGCTGGCCCGGGTGACGTCGAAGCTCATGAACTTCGCCCGGCCCCTGGCCCTCGAGAGACGAGCGGTGCTCGCTGGCGAGCTGGCCGGCAAAGTGCGCGACCTCGCCCAGGAAGGGCTCGGTCACTCCGCCCGGGAGGTGAGGGTGGCGGGGCCTCGGGATCTCGATTTCGAAGCCGATCCCGACCTCGTCTGCCAGGCCCTTCTCGGCCTGGTCGAAAACGCGCTGACCGCGACCTCCGACGGCTCCCGGGTCGATCTTTCGTGGCGCAGAGAGGCGAGTCAGGTGGTCTTCGAGGTTCGCGACTTCGGGCCCGGCATCGCGCCCGAGGATCGGGAGAGGGTCTTCGAGCCGTTCTACACCACCCGGCCGGACGGCCACGGGCTCGGTCTGCCGGTCGCCAGGCAGATCGCGAGGGCCCACGGCGGCCATCTCGAGGCCGGCGGCACGGCGGCGGGAGCCGTCTTTCGGCTGAGTCTTCCCGCCGAGGCCGCGGCGTGACGGCGCGCATCCTGATCGTCGACGACGAGCCCAAAATGGCCGCGTCGATCCAGAAGGCGCTGACGCGCAGCGGCTACCGATGCGCCGTGGCCACCGACGGCGAGCGGGCCGAAGAGATCTTCGACGATCAGGGGGCCGACGTGGTGGTCACCGATCGCCGCATGCCGGGCACCGGCGGCCTCGAGCTGATGGAGCGTCTGCTGGCCAAAGAGCCCGATCTGCCGGTGATCCTGATCACCGCCTACGGCGACGTGCGGTCGGCGGTGGACGCCATGGGCCGCGGCGCGTTTCATTTTCTGGTCAAGCCCTTCGACCTCGACGAGCTGCGCGGCTTGATCGCCCGCGCGCTCGAGGTGCGTCACCTGCAGGAGGAGAACCGACAGCTGAGGCAGGAGCTGGCGGACCACAAGGCCGGCAGCCTGATCGCCGA
>JBCCLG010001072.1:0-2026 GCA_039027015.1 Acidobacteriota bacterium
CCGCGGTCGTAGGTGAGGGGACCGAAGTCAAGCACCTCGGTGAAGGTGCCGGCGTCCGGGTCGAAGGCCCACACCAGCGCCCGCAGGTCAGCGTTGTCCTGGGTGCTCTCGCCGCTGCACACGCCGCCGACGTAGACCTGGCCATCGTGCACCTTGACCGCGAAGGGCCGCAGATCGACGTCCGACGCGAGGTCATTCGAGCCGTCGCCGTCGCAGTCGGCCAGATCGAAGAGGTCGAAGCGGCTGACCTCGGCCGAGGTGGCGGGGGCCACCGGCGCCGACGGATCATCGCCGAGGGGAATGGCGTAGAGCCTGCGGTCCGCCAGGTTCACTACGTAGAGGGTGGTCTCGTCCTCGGAGATGTCGAGATCGCCGAAGGAGAGCTTGCCCGCGGCGTCGTAGGAGGCCGCGTCGACGCTGAAATCGGCGCCCGTGGGGTGGGGGTTGGCGCCGGCCACCTGGGACCCGAAGAGGGTGTTGAGGTTGAGGAAGGTCGAGACGCCGCCGGTGGTGCCGTCGGTGGGATCGATCACCCGGTAGATCGTTCCCGTGCCGTCCGCGCTGCCGTCCTCATAGCCCGAATGGCGCTTCTGAAAAGCCGAGAGGAAAAGAGAGTCCGAGGAGCGCTGGTAGGCCATGCCCCAGGTCGTGCCGATCTGATTCTCGAGGGCTTCATCGCCCGGCGCCGGGGTGTTGTTGCTGGCGGTGTAGGGAATCGAAACCAGCGTGTCGCCGGTGCCCGACTGATCGCCGCGGATAAAGCAGTTGATCACCAGGTCCGGATCGGCCTGGCAGTGCTGGCCGGGGTTGGCGAAGGCGACGTCGAGGTCGAGACCGGCGCCCGAGGCCGGCATGGTGCGGAAAGAGAGGGTCGGCGAGGTGCCCGCGCCGTCGATCCCGGGACGCAGAAAGTCCAGGCTCGCGGGGGCCACCAGCTCGATGCGGATCTCCTCGCCGGGCAGGCCGCCGGCGACCGTGTAGCTGCCGTCGGCGGCGGTGCTCGCCGTGCCTAGGGACGAGGAGGCGTCGAACGACTCGACGGCGATGCCGGCGATGCCGGGCTCGCCACCGTCCTGGACGCCGTCACCGTCCAGATCGCGAAAGACGGTTCCAGAAACCGTCGAGGCGGCCGCCGATCCGGCGCTCGCCAGGGTCCACAGCAGGAGAAGCGCCAGGGCATTCTTCCGCGGGTAGGAAATCTTCCCGGTCCGCTGTCGCTGCTGGCTCGACGATTTCTTGGGCCTGGTGTCGATCTTCATCTCTCAATAATCCTCGCCCGCCAGATATGTGGGATGCGCCTCAGCTTTGGATGGGTCCGCTCGGGCATAAAACAGGGTCCGGCTTGCCGCCGGGGGCCGCGCAGCTGGAGGCTACCGCCTCGATGATCTCTCGCGACAGGATGCGCGGCGCCGCGTAGGGGCGCCGTCTCGTGCCGCGGGCCTCTGCGAATTCGTTAGATCGATCCAAAACCTGTGCCTGCTGTAGTTGGAGTCTTTAGGATAAATGTCGGGCTCGACAAGGAGCGAGCCGGATCTTCGAAGGGAGTCGCGGGATCGGACGATGCGCCGTCGCGCGCCTTGGGGACGGGACCTGCGCTCCTGCGAGATGGGTCGATGGCCTGCGGCGCTTCTAATACTAGCGAATTTCGAACCCTCGGTAGGTAACGGTGCCCTCAGACGAGCGGAAGGCTCAGACGGATTGCCGCTGACATCACCTGTAGGCATACTCCTACGTGCAATCCACATGCCACAGAAACCCAGGAAGCTCTTTCCCCATCCGAGACCGCGGCTTTCGCCCCGTGGCGCCCGAGACTTCTTCTGACGAACGGCTCTAATATCGGAAAAAAAGATCGGAAATTTTCCGATTCCCTATTCTCGCCTGGGGCCAACTTCTTGCGAATTTCGCAAAAAAGCCTCATTCCGCGGGCCTCAGCCTCCCCGGGCGCCGAACGCGGCAGACTGGCACGCGATGTGAATCATTTGTTGGACGGCTTGCCTGTCATGAGCCCGCGCGGCTCCTTGCAGAC
>JBCCLG010001073.1:0-2025 GCA_039027015.1 Acidobacteriota bacterium
CGAAGGTCTCGCCGCCGTCGAAGCGGAGTCGATACCAGGGTTCTAAGGAGCGGAGGGGAACGTAATCGGAGGTCTCGTGTCCGAAAAGCGCAAACAGCTCGTCGAGGAGGAAAGGTGCGGTAATGATCGTAGGACCGGCATCGAAAGTGAAGCCGTCCCGGCGGTGAACCGCAGCCCGTCCGCCCGGCTGCTCCTGTCGGTCGACGAGGGTGACCTCGTAACCGCGAGCGCGCAGACGCAGGGCAGAGGCCAGGCCACCGAAGCCTGCACCGATCACCAGGGCGTGCATTGAGGCCATGCGAAGCTCCTTTTCGCTGGCTTGAAAAGAGAAAAGCGGGGGTGGGTCAGGCGCGGGCGACACGCTCTGGCGCGAGCCGCGCCGCGCTTAGCAATATCAAGGCTTTAGCAACGTCAAAGCTGACGCGCTGTGCTTCACTGCAAGGCGGCGCTGAATCCGCAGGCCTGGGTTTGTGTTGAAACCTCAGGCCCGTGTCTTGAAGTATTAGGCCGCAGTGAAGCCGTCGGCTTCCGACTTGGCGCGGGCGATCTGGAAGATCACGACGCCATAGAAAGCCTTGGCAACCAGGTCGGCGACGCTGTAGCCCACCTGCAGACCCACCTCGCCCACGGCGCCCGAGAGCATGCCGAGGATCGGCAGCACGAACGCGATCGGGTAGACCCACCAGGAAATCGCGATCACCGAGCGGGCGCGCTTGAAGAGCGTGGCCACTTCGCCGGACTCCCCTTCGATGGTGGACTTCAGCTGCGCGAAGAGCACGTAGAGGATGTAGAGGAACGGGATCATCGCGAGGAACCAGAACAGCCAGGCCGTGCCGGACTCCGTAGCGACCTCACCCGGATAGCCCAGGGCGATCATCGCGAAGGAGGCGATCGAGAGGTTGCGGAGCATCGGGCCCGAGACGGCCTTGGCAAGACCGAGGACCGCGATCAGCTCGACGAGAAGGAGAGGCACGGTGATCAGCCAGTCAGCGTAGCGGTAGGCGTCGTTGAACGGAATTCCGCTCGCGACGTACTGCCCGGCTTCGAGGGTGTAGGCCTCCTGCCAGCTGCCCATAATCCGGTAGTAGTGGTAGCCCGCGATGAACACCACGACACCCGAAACGATGACGCCGACGCGATAGGTAGGAGCCACGAGGCGTTGGGCAACGAACAGGAAGATGCCCGTCGCGAACATCGTCGCGACAGTCAGGGAGAAGAAATTGAAGGCCAAGTCGTATTGACCTACGGAAAGAGTCGGAAGATCCACAGGGACTCTCCTTGTACTGGCGTAGTGCGACGCACCACACCTCAGGGTTTGGTAAAACCCACGCCTCGGCAGCAGTTTTCTTGCCAGAGGTCCTGCGGTACCAGGGGGTGGATTCAGATTAGGCTCCGCCATGCTTTTGCAAGCTCAGCGAAGCGCCTTCAGTGTTGGGCCCGGTCGCACTTTCGGCCTTTGACGGTCGATAGATGCACGCGGGACCGAAACAATCGAGTGTTAATAAGGCTTATCAGAAAACGGCGCGAAGCGCCAGCGGATGCACTGATTTGACCGATGGAGCGAGTCCGCTCCGGCCCCGTTTCGCGCCCGCTCCGAGGCCCGGTCAGGGCCGCGTGGGGGCCGCGGAGCTCGCCGCCGGGGCGCCAGCGGCGGCGGCCGTTTCGAGCGCGGCCGCGGCCACCGCCTCGGGCGCCTCGATCGGCAGGTAGTGTCCGGATTCCTCCACCACGAGGCGGGAGGAGTCGCTCGAGAGGGCGGCCAACTCGAGCTGAAGCTCCGCCCCAGGCCTTCTCGGCAGCCTCCGCCGGAATCCCCGGAGGCCAGGCCTCGGCCCTGCCTCGGCTGAGAACGCGCACGGGCACGTCGGGCGGGAAGGCGCGATAGCTCGCTCGAAAAGGGATTTGGCCTCGTCGTAGTTGCCCTGCGCGATTTGAGAGATGGCCACGGCTGACACATCTCTCAGACACAACACACCTGATCTTGCACCAAAAGAGCGAGGTTGTTGAGCAATTCGGCGAGGGCCG
>JBCCLG010001074.1:0-2024 GCA_039027015.1 Acidobacteriota bacterium
GCGAATATTGGCAGGGCGTGAGGATCAGCGGCTACGGCATCGACGAGGGACGAGCCAATCAGACCCAGCAGACCCATTCCGGGCCGCTGCGCGCCAAGACCGGCACGCGACTCGACTACGCCGTCGAGTCGCGCGTGGGGACCTCCGGCTCGCCGGTGGTCGATCCTCGCAACGACCTGGTGCTGGGAATCCATACCAGCGGCCAATGTACCGCACGGCCCGACAGGCTCGTCGCCGGCACCGCGATCGATAGCCCGGAGCTGGTTCTGATGCTCGAGGGCGGCCCCGTCGGCGCCTGCCAAGAGCATGAGTTCTGCAGGCCCGATGCCCTGTGGATCGAGGACGGCGCAACCTCCTGGAGCGACCTGGAGCCGATCGACGCCTGGTACGACGGCGCCAACTGCTACGTTCATCCCCTCGGGCCGACCGACGGCGAGCCCTTCATTGCCGACAACCGCGCCTTTTACGTGACGCCGGGGCCCAACGGGGTGTGTGAACAGGGCTGGTTCGACGACGCCAACTGCCTGCTGGGCTATGCGCCCGAGTGGCGGACTCCGTTCTACTGGAACGGAGCCTTCTACTACATCGAGTAGCCCCGCTCCTGAGCAGTCCGCAATCGTGATCCTGCCCGGCCTCGGTGCGCTCAGGGCCGCCAGGGCACGAGCAGAAGTCCATCTTTGGAGCCCGGGTCTTCGATCTGGGTTCGCAGGGTGACCTCGCCCGTCGGGGGGCTGGCGCACGAAGCCTCCCCCACTATTTCCGCCCGGGTTCGAGCCTTGGCCTGGGCGTAGGCCCAGCCACCGAGATCGTCGGAGGGCCGGAGGTAGATACCGGGGCAGTCTTCGAGCGAACCCAGAATCAGGCACGTCTCGATCTCCACCGCCGCTCTGAGTTCGACGGTCGCGCCCTGACCCAGGATCTCCTGCTCCGCGGCGAGCAATCCTGAATCGTCGCTCTCGCCGCTGAGATCCCTGAGAATCTGCCCGGGCGAGACGACTCTCTCGGCTTCGGCCGCGGCCACAAACTGCGCCTGGCCGTTGAAGGAAAGCTCGGCCAGCGCGGTAGACCGGCTGAGAGCGCTGGCGTACGGCGCGGACAGCGCGTTGGCGAGAACGTTGGCAAAGCCCCAGCCCGAGAAGGTGACCGTCGCGTCCGAACAATTCTGCTCGCACGGCGTGAGCGTGGGAAGCGCCGCGGCAGGGCTCGACCCCGTGAGCGGAGTCCAGCCCGCGACCGCGCTGCAGCGAAGGTGGAGCCCGGCGTATCCGGAACCGGCGAGCGCGATCGATTGGGCCGCACCGCCGAGCCTCTGCGTCGCTACGGCCAGGTTCGCTCCCGGCCCGATGAACCGAGATTCCCGCCAGTCGGGAGTCGGCCACGGCGAATTCATAGGGCTCTCAAGAGTTGAGCCCTCAAGCGCCTCAGGATCAAGCTCGACCTCGGCAAACCAGCGGCATACACAGTCGCCCGGCGGATCGTCGGGCCCGCGGGCGATCTGGTCCGCGACCCAGGACACCTCAAAATTGAGGTCGGGCCGAACCGCCAGGGCATCGCCGAGCAGATCGCTGGAGCCGGCCGCGCTGAGGAGATCCAGCAGCTCGAAAAGCTCGCGGCTCATGGCGATGGCGCTGCTCTCCACGCCTTCGACCACCCGATACGCGCAGGCTTGAGAGCCCGGGCACGGGCTGATGAGGACGCCTCGCTCGTCGACTCTCGAGGTCCCCGAGGCGTCGGTCAATCGAGCGCTGTACCGATAGCCGTGGTCGGCGACAAAGTCGAGATCGCGAGTCATGGGGTGCGAGGACACCGATCCGGCGTCCGAAGCGACCCATTGAGAACTAATTCTGACCGCGCCGTCGGCGGTCCACAGCTCGAGGCGGGCCGTCGTGGCCGGCAGGCCGTGCGGCCACGCGACCGACAGCACCATGCGTTCGCCTTCGATCTTCGGCTCGCTGAGCTGCGGCCCGGCGGGGCGCGAGGCTTCCGCGGCGAGGCTGAATGAAGAGGCAAGAAGGGTCCCTAGA
>JBCCLG010001075.1:0-2022 GCA_039027015.1 Acidobacteriota bacterium
AGCACGGGATGTTCGCCGCGGGGTACATCAGCAGCAAGGGAATGAAAACACCGTGATCAAAGCCGCGTTCGTGATCCACAGCGAGGCCTATATTTGACCTGGAAAGCAATTCAGCAAGCCTGAGAGCCACAGCAGGCGCGCCAGGCGCGGCAGCTCAGGCATCGCCGGTTTCCCTCTGCAGCCTGGCCAGCTCGCCCTCGAGCCCGTGGAGCATGCGCCTCTGCGCCTCCCAGGTCGCGGTCAGAGCTCTCTCGCCCGCGGGCGTGAGCCTGCAGAGGCGCCGCCTGCGTCCGCCGCGCACCGCCGTCGGCTGGCTGTCCCGCGAAAGCACGAGATCCTTTTTCTCGAGCCGGTCGAGGGTCGTATAGATCGCCCCGAGGGAGCTCTTGCGCCCCGCCCGCTGCTCGAGCTCTTGCCGTATCGAGACGCCGTATGCGGCGTCGCCGAGCCGCAACACGGCCAGAAGGACGGCGTATTCAAGATCTCCGAGCAAAGGGGCCATAGCGGGTCTCCGGTTGTTCTCGGAGATTACTACGACAATGTGGTACTAATGTTTTGAGCGGGATGGAAATCGTGCGGCGGTCTCGCGCTGTCAGGGTGTGGTCGTGCCGACCGCGGAGGCGTGATGACGAAGCGCCGTAGGTCTTCGAGGCAGCCGGTGAATTGATCGAGATCGACGTCGCCGTGGGTTCCCGGCACCTGGCCGACCGATGATTGGACCAGCAAGCCCCTCGAAACAAACCTGCCGTCGGTAGAGTGCCGTTAGAGCGGCGTCTCCGGACAGACCTAAAAGTCGAACCACTCTTCGACCATCTTGACCGCATACTGGATTGCAGCGTCAAGGTCATCAAAATGCCACTCCGGTTCCTTCTTGCTGCGGGCCGGCGTGACCAGAGAAAAGAATGCGGCCCTGCACTTCTCGGAAGTCACGACGACGATCGGGAAGGCCGGCTCGTTGGGCTCCAGCTCTCCATCTCTAAACATCGAGATATCCTGGAATACTTAAAGACCTCCTCTCGCGGCACGACCTGGAAAGGCAGCAGGGCCTCGTCCGAGGATGCGACTCCGCGCTCCTCGATCGGCTGGTCCGCCCAGTCCCGGCACAGGGCTTCGGCCTGGGTCAACACGGTGTCGACGGCTTCGGCTCGCTTGTCGGGCGGATAGCCGTGCTTGCGCAGCAGGCGTTTGATCTTGCGCCGCAGGTCGGCACGCACGGCCTCTTTTTGTGTCCAGTCGAGGGTGACCGAGCGGCGGATCGCGGAGACCAGGTCGCGGGGAGCATCTTGTTGACGGTGCTTGGTTTGTATCGCGCGATTAGCGCCTGCCGGACGGCCATCGCGTCGCGATAGGTCAGCTCATGCCAAGGGCACGAATCAGCGTCGTAGATCGCGTTGAACATCTTCGCGATGATCTCGAGTGGCTGTCTCATGCCTTGGCTGCCGGAGCTCAGATTCGCGAGGTAGAGGGCTGCGGGGCTGACGGGCGTTGTGGCGTAGGTCATCTGTCCATCTCCTGTGCTCTGAGTCACTTGCTCTCTCATAAGTGGACTTCTACACAGGAGTCACGACGGGGTCAACCAGCCCAGCCACGAAAATATCGAGGAATCTCTCATCTCGACATCGGCGTCGATAATGGCGCTGTTGGCGGTGGTCAGCGAGTCATGGATGAAGGCCTGGGGCTGGTCTGGAATGCTCTGGGGTTAACCGTGGGTGGTGACATGACGGCCCCGGCTGATCACGAGTGGAGCAGGCCTCCCATGCCCTCTGGAGTGGCGAAGATCAAGGCAGGTGGCCGGCAGATCAGGCTCCCGAGCCCGACACATTCAGCGGTCGATGTCATCCTCTTCATCGAACTCGATCGGCGACGGAGGACACCGCTCAGGATCGACGAAGTGCTCGCGCCGGTCAACGTAGTGTCGATTCACCACACCATCGTTGATCGTCGTGAAGGCCGGAGCAGGCGGATGGAAGCAGCAAAGTTCGGCCACCTCCGCGTCGTAGTGCTCGGCGTCAGGGCACTGGA
>JBCCLG010001076.1:0-2015 GCA_039027015.1 Acidobacteriota bacterium
GCGGCGGCGGTCCTGGGCGTCGTCCGAGAGGAAGTAGCGCTCCAGGGAGGTAGCGCCCGAGACTTCGAGGGTCGAGGCCAGGGCGTTCAGCTCGTTGCCGAGGATCACCATTTCGATCCCCTCGCGCTCGGCGATCTGCGCCCACTCCAGGCAGTAGCGGCGGTATTTCTCGAACCAGGAGTCGATCCGCTCCGGCGATCCGGGCATGATCATGCCGTGCCACAAAAAGGCGTTGCGGTCGACCGAGGCGTCGAGCTGGACGCGCAGCACCAGAATCACCGACAGCCCTCGCTCCTTGGCGCCGCGGATCTCGGCGAGCGCCCGTTTGGGGGGACCCTCCCAGGAGAGATCGTCGCTGTCCCACTCGCCCTGCAGGGCGTAGTCGGTCACGTGCACCGTATTCATGCCGCGCGCGAGCAGGTGGTCGTACCAGGCGCTGAGGTCCTCCTCGTGCACCTGGATGCCGCCGAGATAGAAATCGCGCGCGATTTTTTCCGCCGGCCCCGGCTCGGGCGAGCAGCCCAGGGCGGCGAGGGTCAGAAGCTGGATCATGAGAATCGGCAGGCGTCGCACGGGGAGAGTCCGGTTGAGGTCATGGTCGGCAGATTCTAAGCCGACGCCGACCGGCGCGCGTCGACCGGCGATCGGGCTGGTAGCCTTGAGGGATGAGCGAGACCGCGCAAACGCGCCGCCTGCCCCCGGCCGCCGCCCTCCGCGGCGCCGCAATCGTGGCGCTCGCGGCGCTGTGCGGCGGCGTCCTGTGGGCGTCGCGGCAGTCGGCCGAGAGCCTCGAGGACCGCCAGCGGCGGCTCCAGCGCACGGAAACCGTGCTCTCCGAGGTCTACCGGGTCGACCGCATCTACCGCTCGATGATGGGCCCCTGGAGCGGTCAGAAAATCGCCTTGGGCAACCCCGAAACCGACCGGGTGGTGTGGATCACCGGCTACCGCGCGGTGATGGTGGGCGCCGACGGCGAGAGCGCCATGCCCCAGCAGTTCATGTGTCACTCCAACCTCGACGTGGACCGCGAGGCGCATTTCGCGGCCATGGGCGAGAGTCCGGGGTTCGGCTCGCGGCTCTTCACTCTCTCCCAGGGGCAGCTCGAGATCGACTTCCCGCCGGGCTTCGGAATACCGGTGCGCGCCGGCGAGGCGCTCGATCTCACCACCCAGGTGCTCAACCTCAATCTGCCGAGCCCGGATCCGTCCCTCGAGGTGCGCCACCGGGTGAGCCTGGATTACGTGATCGACCGCGAGATCGGCCCGGGCATGGTGCCGCTGCTGCCGACCGCCGCCTATGGCCTGGCGCTCATCGAGGGTGAGGACGGCTATTTCGGGATCGACGAACCCCGCGCCGAGCGCCACGGCCCGGGCTGCCTGGTGGGGGAAACGGCGTCCGACCACAGCTACGAAGACGGCCTCGGGCGCACGTTTTCCGGGCATTGGCAGGTGCCGCCGGGGCGCCAGGAGAATCGCACCCTGGTCACCCAGCTGATGCGGGTGCCGTACGAGACGACGATCCACTACATCGCCGTGCACCTTCACCCGTTCGCCGAGAGCCTGACCCTGCGCGATCTGACCGCCGGCAAGGATCTCTTCGTGAGCCGGGCCCGTAACTTTGAGGCCGGCGAGATCGGGCTGCGCCAGGTCGACGCCTTCTCGAGCCAGGAGGGCATCGCCGTCTTCCCGGATCACGAGTACGAGCTGGTGAGCGTCTACGACAACACGACGCCCGAGACCCAGGACTCCATGGCGGTGATGTATCTCTACCTGAAGGATCAGGTCCTCCAAGGGCGACTCGAGGGGGCCGGGCGTGCCGGCTGAGGCGCGGGCGGCCAAGGCGGTATGACCGACCTCTCGGGCGATCTTTTCTCCCCGGGCGAGCTGATCGAGTCGCGCTACCGGGTCGAGCGCCTGGTGGGCCTCGGCGGCATGGGCGAGGTCTACCTGGCGCGGGATCTCGAGACCTCTCGGCGGGTGGCGCTCAAGGTGCTCCTGCCCGAGCTGCTGGGCAGC
>JBCCLG010001077.1:0-2015 GCA_039027015.1 Acidobacteriota bacterium
GCGCCTGCCTCGAGGCGGTGGCCGCCTCCGGCTCGCGGGCGTCCGTGGTGGCGGGCACCGGCTCGAACGCCACCGCGCGCGCTGCCGCGGCCACCCGTCGCGCCGCCGCCCTGGGGGCCCACGGCGCCCTGGTGGTGACCCCCTATTACAACAAGCCCAACGACGACGGCATGGTCGCCCACTTCGAGGCGGTGGCCGCCGCCGCGCCGGATCTGCCGCTGGTGATCTACAACGTTCCGGGGCGCACCGCCGTCAACCTGACGCCCGGGGTTCTAGAGCGCATTTGGCGTCTGCCCACGGCGGTGGCGATCAAGGAATCGAGCGGAGATCTGAGCCAGATCGACGCCGTTGCCCGCGAGCTTCCCGCCGGTAAGATCGTTCTCGCCGGCGACGACGCCCACGCTCTGGCCTCCATCGCCCTCGGTGCCCGCGGGCTCGTCTCGGTGATCGGCAATCTCCTGCCCTCGGCCGTTCGAGCCCTGGTCGACTCCGCCCTCGACGATCGATTCGCCGACGCCAGGGCCCTTCACGGCCGGCTGGCGCCGCTGATGGAGAGTCTCTTTGTGGAGAGCAACCCCGTGCCGCTCAAGGCGGCTCTCGCCCTTCGGGGCCTCGCCCGAGACGTCGTCAGGGCCCCGCTGGCGGCGGCCAGCGAGGCGACCCGGCGGCGCCTGGCCGCGGATTTGGCCTCCCTCGAGGAGGTGGCGGCGTGAGCGTTCTGACCATCGAGGACGCGCGGTCCTCCGCGTCGGCCCTCGAAGCCTTCTACGGCCGTTCGGACGCCGAGGTGCTGGCGGATCCCGACTTCGGGCGCCACCACGAGCGGCTGCTCTCGGGTCTTGAAAGCGGCGAGCTGCGCGCCGCTCGCCTCGAGGACGACGGCGAGTGGCGGGCGTCGGCCTGGATCAAGCGCGCCCTTTTGCTCGGATTCCGCGGCCTGCCGACCGTGCCGGTGGAGGGCTGGGGCGCGCCGTTTTTCGACCGCGGCGCCTACCTGCCGCGGCGCTTCGAGGCCGCCGACGGAGTTCGCCTGGTGCCCGGCGGCAGCGCCGTGCGGCGCGGCGCCCACGTCGCCCCCGGGGTGGTGATCATGCCTCCGGCCTACGTCAACGTGGGCGCCTTCGTGGGCGAGGGCACCATGGTCGACTCCCACGCTCTGGTCGGCAGCTGCGCCCAGATCGGCGCCGGGGTCCATCTGTCCGCCGGCGCCCAGATCGGCGGCGTGCTCGAGCCTCCTGGCTCGCTGCCGGTGGTGGTCGAAGACGGCGCCTTCATCGGCGGGCAGTGCGGGGTTTTCGAAGGCCTGGTGGTGGGCGCCCGGGCGGTCCTGGCGCCGGGCGTGCAGCTGACCGCGGCGACCGAGATCTTCGACCTGGCGCGGGGCGAGGTGCTGCGAGGCCGGGTTCCGGAGGGCGCGGTGGTGGTGCCGGGCACCCGCCCGGCGCGGGGCGAGCTGGCGCTCCGGCTCAGCCTGGCGCTCTACGCGCCGGTGATCGTCAAATATCGCGATCCGGGAACCGACGCCGCCACGGCCCTCGAAGGGGCGCTGCGATGAATCCGTCGCCTGAGCCCCCGGCGGTGGAGGGCGGCGGCGTTCCTCGCCTCCCGGGCCTGCGGCGCCCTCCGGCGTCGGCGATCCGCGCGGCGGATCCGGAGCCCGGCGACGGCGGCGCGATTCGTCTCGGCCTCGGGGCGCCCACGTGGTTTGCCGGCGCCGAAGGCCTGCCGTCGCCGGCGCGGCGCGCCCTGGCGGCGGTGCGCGAGGCGCCCTACGGAGCGCACGCCGGAGAGGCGGGCCTGCGCCGGGCGATCGCCGAGCGCGCAGGGGTTTCGCCCCGAAGCGTACTGGTGACCTGCGGCGCCCAGGGCGGGCTCCACGCGCTCTTCTTCGCCGTCCTCGGCCGCGGGGACCTCGCCCTGGTGCCCGACCCGGGCTTTCCGGCCTACGCCGCCCTGGCGCGGATGGCCGGCGGCGAGGCCGCGACCTACGCCCTGGGCGGAGCCTTCGAGCTCGA
>JBCCLG010001078.1:0-2014 GCA_039027015.1 Acidobacteriota bacterium
CGCCCTGCGGCCGCGGCGCCCAGCCAGGCTCGACCCTCGGAGACCGCCGCGAACACGCTACAGCGCCGCGGTCACCCCCCACCGACGTCGAGCCGGCCAGCTGCAAGTTACCTAGGAAGGAGATTTCATGCTCTGGAAAGGCTTTCAAAGGCCCAAGCGGGTCGATATCGATCGGGAGACGGCCACCGCGACCTTCGCGACCTTCTCCGCCCAGCCCTTCGAGCGTGGCTTTGCCACGACCGTTGGCAACGCGCTTCGCCGCTGCCTGCTGTCGTCCATCGAGGGCGCGGCGGTTACGGCCGTCTACATCGAGGGCGTGCTTCACGAGTTCTCGTCGATCCCCGGGGTCGTCGAAGACGTCACGGACATCATCCTCAACCTTCGCCAGGTGCCGATTCGCCTCGAGAGCGACGAGGCCAAGTTCCTGACCCTCGAGGTCGAGGGGCCGCGGCAGGTGACCGCCGGCGACCTGACCGGCGATTCCACGATCGAGATCGTCGATCCCGACCTGCCGATAGCTTCGCTCAACGAGGAAGGCCGCCTGCGCATGCAGGTCAAGGTGGAGAGCGGCCGCGGCTACGTGACCGCCGATAAAAACTTCGACGAGACCATGGGGATCGGCTGGATTCCCATCGACTCGGTGCACTCCCCCGTGCGCCGCGTCAACTTCCGCGTCGAGGCCGCCCGCGTGGGCCGCGCCACCGACTACGAGAAGCTCTCTCTCGACATCCACACCAACGGCACCGTGGCTCCTGACGAGTCGCTGTCGCTGGCGTCTATGCTGCTGCGCGACCATCTCGGCATTTTCACCTACGCGGAAGCGAGCATGCGGGAGGAGACCCCCGCCCAGCAGTCCGAGGAGCTGTCCTCCATGGACAAGCTGCTCGGCAAGTCGATCGACGAGCTGGACCTTTCGGTGCGCTCGGCCAACTGCCTGAAGAACGCCAATATTCACACCCTGCGCGATCTCGTCCGCCGCTCCGAGCGGGAGATGCTGGAGACCAAGAACTTCGGCAAGAAATCTCTCGAGGAGCTGCAGGACGTGCTCGGCAAGCTGGGGCTCGGTTTTGGCATGGACGTGCCGGAACACGCTCCGGCTCTCGAGATGCCCGCCTGAGGCGAAGGAGCCCTGAACAATGCGTCACGCAGTACGCGGCAGAAAGCTCGGAAGAACCTCGTCCCATCGGCGGGCGCTCTTCCGTAACCAGCTCGCCTCTCTGGTCGAGAACGAGCGCATCATCACCACCCTGCCGAAGGCCAAAGAGCTGCGGCCGATCTTCGAGAAGTGCGTCACCAAGGGCAAGCGCGGCAGCGTCCACGCCCGCCGGCAGGTGCGCCGCTGGCTCCAGGATCGCGACCACGTGAAGAAGATTTTCGACGACATCGCGCCGCGCATGGCGGATCGCAACGGCGGCTACACCCGGGTTCTCAAGCTCGGGCCGCGCAAGGGCGACGGTGCAGAAATGGCGCTCATCGAGCTGGTGGACTACGATCCCGCCACGGCGTCTTCCGACGAAGATTGATTCCTGAGTCGATCGCGGATCCTCCGCCTCGAGAAAGGCCGGCCTGCTGGAAACAGCGCGCCGGCCTTTTTCATGGGGGCTGCCTCCCGCGCAAACAGGCATGCTCTCCGCCGTAGTTTTCGGGTAGCCCGCCCTCCGCTGGCGGCGCCGGGGGCGCTGCGCGCGGCCCTTCGAACTCGCTCGGCCATCCGTTTGGACGCCCGAATTCTCGGAGGAGGTGGAGCCGTCTCCGCCTCGCTTCTCTGCGGGCTCATCGGTTCTCGCCCGGCGACTGCCGCAGAGAGATCCGGGACCTTCTCCAGAGAGGGTTCCGCCTCGCTCAGGCAGGCTCAGGGTCCGTGCTCGCATCCCCCGACGCCTGGGTCGCTCCGGGGGATCCAGCCTTTTCGGGGTCAGTCGGAGACAAGGCAGGCTCTCCGCCAAGGATTCGGGTACTCCGCCCCTCGGGGTCAGTCGGGGACAAGGCAGGCTCTCCGCCAAGGATTCGGGTA
>JBCCLG010001079.1:0-2014 GCA_039027015.1 Acidobacteriota bacterium
CTAGTCGCCACCACATCGTGGCCTGCGCTTTCCAGAACTCGGGCAACGAAGCGCAGAATTTGAGGGTCGTCGTCGTTGACGAGGACTCTGGCCAAGTCGGCGATTCCTGACTCGCAGGGCGGGTCGGCGATTGGAGGATCCCAGCGCTCGGGCGCCAGGGGGCAGACGAAACTCTCCCCCGCATCTTACCAGCCGCCACCCGGTTAGCTGCCGATCCCCCGAGGCACCCTCGGTGGACGGTAGACTCAGATCAGCTCTCCCATGCCATCCCCCTCGAGGTCTAATCCGGTGCCGGACCTGAACACTTCGCGAAGCTCCTCCTACAACCTCAGAATCACGCTGTGTGAGAACGATCGACCGATCAAAATCCTGGATCAGCGTCCGCTCGCCGAGGAGGGCGTGATGGTGATCGCGTCCCACAGCGGCGCCAAGGCGGAGAAGCTGCTCACCGAGCAGCCCTTCGACGTCAGCCAGCTCGACTTCGAGGTGGCCGGCGTCGGCCGCTTCGAGACCCGGCGGCATCATCGCCAGGATGGCGACACGGAGATGATGGTCATCGAGCTGGAGAACGAGCCCTCGGCCCTGCCCGGCGCCCTGGAGGATCGGCCAGAGCCCCACGACCATCGTTTTCTGACCCGGCCGATGCCTTCGGACGCGCTGCGCCGCATGGCGCTCGCCGCCAAGGGAGAGGGTCGCGACCGCATCGAGGCCGCCCGCCAGGGCGCTCCCGGGCAGCAGCCCATCCTGGGCGACAGCGAGGCGATGTTTCAGGTTCTCGGCGTGGTCGAGCGGGTGGCGGCCGGTTCCGCGTCGGTGCTGATCGACGGCGAGACGGGCACCGGCAAAACGCTGGTGGCGCGGCGCATTCACGACCTCTCGCCGCGCGCCGACCAGCGTTTCGTGGCCATCAACTGCAGCGCCTTTCAGGATCAGCTGCTCGAGAGCGAGCTCTTCGGCCACGAGAAGGGGGCCTTTACCGGCGCCCTCGCCACCAAGCAAGGCCTGTTCGAGGTGGCGGACGGCGGCACGCTCTTCCTCGACGAGGTCGGCGATATGACCTCGGCCATGCAGGCCAAGCTGCTGCAGGTGCTCGACGACGGGGCGCTGCGCCGGGTCGGCGGGCGCTCCATGCTGCGGGTCAACGTGCGGGTGATCGCGGCGTCGAATAAGAATCTCCAGCAGGAGGTGAGGAACGGCAACTTTCGCGAGGATCTGCTCTTTCGCCTGCGGGTCATTCACCTGCAGATGCCGCCTCTGCGCGACCGAAAGGAAGACATCCCGCGCCTCATCGAGCATTTTCTCGACCGCTATCGGCTGCCCAAGAGGCCGCGCAAGCGGGTGTCTCCCGAGGCGATTCAATTCCTCACTCACTATTCCTGGCCGGGCAACGTGCGCGAGCTGGCCAACACCATCGAGGGCCTGATTCTCCTGGCGCCCGACGACGAGATCCGCGCCGAGGATCTGCCGCCCGCCCTGCGCCCGCGCCGTCGGGTGGAGCTCCAGGACGCCGAATCGCCCCTTCCCATGAAGGAGATGGAGCGCCTGCACATTCAGCGCACCCTCGGCTACACCGAGGGTAAGAAGGCGGCCGCGGCCCGGCTGCTCGGCATCGACGTCAAAACCCTCAACAACAAAATCAAGAGCTACGAGATCGAGCTCCCCTAAAAATGGTCGCTCAATTCCTGGTCCTCACCGCGGTCGCCTTTCTCGCGCCGCAAATTCTGCCCGGCGTCAAGGTCAAGGGCATCAGCGCCGCCGCCCTGGTGGCTCTCTCCTTCGCCGTGCTCAATCTCCTCCTCGGCTGGATTTTGACCACCGTTCTCACCCTGACCTCCCTGCCGCTGTTGATACTGACCCTAGGGCTCTTCGAGGTGGTGATCACGGCCCTGGTCAACGGCCTCCTCCTGAAGCTCGCGGATCGATTTCTCGACTCTTTCGACCTCGACGGCTGGCTGCCCGCCTTCGGCATGGGCCTTCTCTTCGCCTTGGGCGGCTGGCTGGCCCGCGCGCTGAC
>JBCCLG010001080.1:0-2013 GCA_039027015.1 Acidobacteriota bacterium
CGTCCAGGCGGTCGAAGAACCGCTGGCGCCAGGCTGCGAGGGTCCTCGCGTAGTGCGGGCCGATATCCTCGAGATGCACGATTTGGAGATCCCCCGAGCGCGCCAGCGACGCGCTGATCGCCGACACCGAGGGCAGCGCTGAGCCCGGGAAGACGTAGCGCTGAATGAAGTCGACGGACTCGCGGTACCGGGCGTAGAGGCGATCCGCGATGGTGATGCCCTGCAGCACCATCCGCCCGCCTGGCTTGAGCCGCTCGGCGCACACCCTGAAGTAGTCGTCGAGGCGGTCGTGGCCCACGGCCTCGATCATCTCGATGGAGATCAGCTTATCGAAGCTGCCCTCGAGGTCGCGGTAGTCCTTCTGCAGCACCGTGACGCGCTCCTCGAGCCCGTGCCGCCTGACCCTCGCGACCGCGGCTCCGTACTGCTCGGGGGAGATGGTGGTGGTGGTCACCCGGCAGCCGTAGCGCGAGGCCGCCCAGACGGCGAAGCCCCCCCAGCCGGTGCCGATCTCCAGCACGTGATCCTCGGGGCCCAGCTCGGCCTTGCGGCAGATGCGGTCGAGCTTGGCTTCCGTGGCGGCCTCGAGATCCTCACCCAGATCGCGCCCCTCGGCGTCGGTGAAAACCGCCGAGGAGTACATCATGTGGCGGTCGAGGAAGATCTCGAAGAAGTCGTTGGAGAGGTCGTAGTGCGCTTTGATGTTGCTTCGGCTGCCGCGCTTCGAGTTGGTGCGGAGCGCCTGGCGCAGACGATTGAAGGGCGCGAAGAGCGTGCCTGCTCCGGCCTCCAGGCGGTCCATGGCCTCGCGGTTGATCAGAAAAAAGCGCAGGGCCTCGCGGAGATCGCTGGCCGACCACAGGCCGGCCATATACGCCTCGGAAGCTCCGATCGAGCCGCCGAAGAGCACCTTGGGCCAGAAGCGGGGGTCGTGCACGTGGATCGTCGCCTCGCACTCCTCGGCTCCCCGAGCGCTGCCGATCACGGAGCTGCCGCGGGAGTCGATCAGGCGCAGCCGCCCGCGGTCGAGATCCTGAAGCTTGTCGAGCAGCATGCGCCTGGCCCAGCGGCGCCCGAGGGGCGAGCCGGTGAGCAGTCCACGTTCCAGGCCGTCGATATCAGCGATCGATGTCGTCATAGGGGTCTCGTGGTCGGTAGGCCCGCGGGCCGGTCGGGCGTCGCGGCGGAGGACGCCGCGGGCTCGGCCGGCTCAGGCAGGGTTTCGGGATGGGCATAAAAGGGCGTTTTCTTGAGCCACAAAACGGCCGCGTGACCGTAGATCCAGATCAGTACGCGGATCGGCATCATGGGATAGCGCAGCAGCACCGAAAGTACGTCGCGGTCCGACGCCGTGCGCCGCCGCTCGAGGGTCAGGGTGGCGTCGAAGACGCGCTGGCCCTCGCGGTAGTTCTCCATGTGCACGAAGACTCTCCGGCCGCTGTCCCCCGGGCTCTCCGGATGGGTGAGCTTCCAGATGTAGTCGATGTCCATGGGCATGAAGGGCGACACATGGAAGTCCTTGCGGAAGCCGTAGGTGGCCACCCGGCCGCGGCGCTCCTGCACCGCGCTCTCCCCGAGCACGTAGAGAAAGCGCTCGTCCCACGGCGTATTGCGAATCTCGGCGACGATCGCCTCCACCGCGCGGGAGCCGCTCGCGTCCGGCTCGGGCGCGTAGCAGTAGTAGAAGCTCACCGGATTGAAGGAGACTCCCCAGGTGCGCAGATGGGTCAGAAGGCGCACGGGGCCTTCGGGGCGGCGTCCCGTGCGCTCTTCAACGACGTCGCGCACTTCCACGCCCAGCGTTTTCTTCGGGTCGCCGAAATAGTCCTCGCGCCGGAACGCCAGCGGCGCCCAGCGCCGCGCCGAGGTCAGCCTCATCCGCCCGAGCAGCTCGTCGGCGCGGTCGAGATCGATCCACGCCATGAAAAGGCGATGCTCGAACGAGTGCTCGCGCGGCGCCATCCGCCGATGGCGCAGACGGCCCTCGTAGAGCGCCAGAGGGTGATCTGCGAC
>JBCCLG010001081.1:0-2013 GCA_039027015.1 Acidobacteriota bacterium
GCCGCCTGGTCGACCTCGAGCCTCTGCATCACGTCGATCACCCGCTGGCGATCCGGCTCCTCGGGGGAGATCCACAGCTCGGTTACCTCTTTCTTCTCTTTTCGGCCGGCGGCCTCGCGGGCCAGGGCCCACAGGATGGTCGGCCGGCGTTCGATCTCGCCGCCCTCCTCCAGCGCCTCGCGCCACTCCTCGAGATCGTCGCGGATCTGGTAAGCCACGCCGAGGTGCTCGCTGAACTCGTGCAGGGTCTCGTGCAGCTCCCACTCGGCGCCGGCGTAGGTGGCGCCGAGGCGCAGGGCGATCTCGAAAGCCGGCGCCGTTTTGCAGCGAAAAATCTCTACCACTTCGGCGGCGCGCAGGGCCTTGGGCGAGCGCGTCCACAGAAGGTCGTCGCCCTGGCCGAGGCACAGCGTGCGGTGACCGGCGGCGGCGAGGCGCAGCATCTCGACCCGGCGCTCGGGCGGCGCCTCGCAGACGGCGAGCATCTGATAGCCCTCGCCGAGCAGGTAATCGCCGATGTTGAGCGCCACCGGCACGCCGTGCAGGCTGTGCAGGGTGCTCTCGCCGTAGCGCTGATCGTCGTCGTCCTCGATGTCGTCGTGCACCAGCGAAGCCTTGTGGAAGCACTCCACGGCCACGGCCACCCGCTTGAGGTCTTCGGGCACGGCGGCGCCGGGCTCCTCCTGAAGCGCCTGATAGACGGCCACCGCCAGAAACGGACGCCAGCGCTTGCCGCCCTTGGCCAGCCACTCGTGACCCAGACGCTCGGTCTCGGTCTCCGGCTCGCCCAGCAGCTCGGCGAGGGGCTCCGGCGAGAACCAGGAGGAGACCTCGCTGCGCAGGCCGGCGAGGTCGAGCCGGCGGGTTTTATCGTCGCTGGTGAGGTGCACCGAATCCCACACCCAGTCGAGATCGACGTTGACGTCGACGCAGTCGTCCTGCAGCAGCGGCATGGCGATGCCGGGGATGGCGGCGGCCTCCATGTAGGGGTAGACGCGCTCCAAAACGTTCAGGCAGCTGACGCCGACGATCGCCTCGATCTGACCGGTTTCGATGATCGCCATGACGATCGGCGAGCCTTCGGCGACCAGCACGGCGTAGCCCATGCGCTCGGCCTCCTCCTGGAGATCCTGGATCGAGCACAGGCCGCACTTCTTGCACAGCAGCCCCAGCTCGTCGAACGGAGCCGGGCAGTGCTCCTCGATGCGCAGGCATTTGGGCAGCAGCAGCAGGCGGCGCTCGTAGGGCACCGTAGCGAGGGACTCGCGCCACAGCTCGTTGCTGATCATCAGCGCGGCGAATTCGTTATAGCGATTGTCGAGCCCGCGGTCCTGGCACAGCTGCTCGGCCGCCTCGCGCAGCTCCGAGAGGGGCATGGGCGGCACCAGACCGACCTCGCGCACCCACGACTTGATGGCCGTCACGAAGGCGTCGCGGTCGGCGCGGGTGGGCGGCATATTGTCCTGGGTCGGCCGCTCGGGCCGCGGCGGGATGGCTTTCGGCAGTCCGACGATCGGTAAGCTCATTGCGGCCTCCTGAGGCTCATAGCGGCCTCCTGCTGGATTTTCTGCGCGGTCGGGTGCGGGTTCTCGAGGCGGGGCTCGACTCCGAGGCGCCGGGCGCGCGCTCGAGAGCCGAGGCGTCGACGGGGACTGCGGGACGCAGGGGAATCGAGGCCTCTCCGGGCGCCTCCCCCGAGGCGGCGGCGGGCGCCGGGGCTTCGCCGGCGGTCTCGCCGGGCTCGCCGGCGGCGGTCAGGCGCTCGTTGAACTTCGCCTGGATAACGTCGGCCCCGGGCAGGGCGGCGAGCACCTCGTCGGGGATGTCGAGCTCTTTTTTCAGCTTGACCAGGCAGCGCTGGCGCTCCTTGAGCGCCCTGCCCTCGTCGCGCTCGGCGGAGAAGCGCGAGGTGGCCCGGTCGTGGCGCTGGCGCAGCAGCGAGTAGATGTCGCCGCCCAGAAGGGAGGTGACGTCGGTCTTCATCTTTTCCCGCGCCACGTCGGCGTCGGCCAC
>JBCCLG010001082.1:0-2005 GCA_039027015.1 Acidobacteriota bacterium
AGGCGAGGGGCGCATCCGTTGGCTGGTCTTTCTGTGACCTGAATCCTAAAACTCTCTTGGATCTCCGTTCTCTGAGACAAAAACTTCAGTTCATAGTATGTAGACCTCGCCGTATCGCTGATCCTCAGTCGCGACAAAAACCCGTTTTCGTCATTAAGAGCAATTTTCTCGGTGTCAAAGGGCGTACCATTCATAAAATGGACTTCCCCTTCTAGCCTGAAGCTCTCGAAGGTAACAAAACAGCCTGGATAAACGAGGGCCTCTATCCACAGACGAGGGTCAGCTGAACTCTTGGGGTCTGCCTTGACGATAACGTCAGGTGACTGCAAGTCGTTTCCCTGTCTGTCGTCAGTTCGTTTCTTTAATTTCACCGTTTTTTCTCCTCGGACAAGCGTCGAAGCGCCAGCCGGATCGAGCACTTGCTTACTTTCGGGCCTAGAGCGAAAGCACAAGACCCGCTCCAAGGCGACTAGCGACCAGCGCGGCAGTCATGGGTGATGGGTCCTTCGCCTCACATCCTTCTGCACAGGCGGTGCCACATGCTGGGTGCTGAGGGAAAAAGCAGCCTGCCTCCATCCGCAACGTCCCAAGACTTCCGAACTAAATTCCGTTGTCGGAAAGGCGGGGGTGTCATGTCCAGCAATGTCCGGACGACCCTCGAACGTCCTCGCCTGACGTTCGGACTCAGCCGCGCGTCATGCCCAGAGACGTCATGCGCCGCTTCAGGCCCAGGAGCGAAACCTCGAGATGGAGCGCCGCGGCGCCGAGATCGCCGGGCGACGCGGCGACGGCCTGCTCGATCTCCTCGCGCTCGAGCTGCTGGGCGGTGCGAATCGAGGGGCAGGCCTCCATCAGCCGGTAGAGATTGGGCCGGGAGATTCCCAGGGCCTCAGCCGAATGGCGAATATGCCATCGGTTCTTCCGCAGCGCGGCCAGCAGCTCTTCCTCGCCCACGTCGCTGAGTTTGCGCAGCGCTTGCCTTGCCGTGGCCGAGGGCCCCGGCAACTCGCGGAGGATGCCGCTCAGCGGCACCAGGGTCGACGATCCGTCGTCCGCCGCCTCGGGGTCGAGGGAGCCCTGACTCAAAGAACCCAGACTCAGTCCGAGGCCTAGAGAAGCCAGGTCCGGAAAGGGCTCGTCCGGCCCGGCGATCGCCAGCTGATGGGCGACGTTGCGCAGCTCGCGCACGTTGCCCGGCCAGCGGTGAAGCGCCAGACGCGCCACCCATTCCGCAGGCGGCCAGGCCCGATCCGCGGGCAGCTCCTCCGCACGTTCGCCGAGCTGGCCGAGCGCCTCTCCCAGGAAGAGGTACAGCAGGCGCCCGAAATCCTCCCGGCGGTCGCGGAGCGCGGGCAGGTCGATCGCCGAGCCGGCCAGGCGATAGAAGAGCGCGGCCTTGAAGCGGTCTTCTTCGATCGCCCGCTCGAGGCGCGCGTCGGTCGCCGCGAGCACGCGAACGTCGACCTCGATGCCGCCGCCGCTGCTGCCCACGGGATGGACCTCCCGAGTCTCGAGGGCGCGCAGGAGCATGGCCTGCACCTCGGGCGGCGTGTCCCCCACCTCATCGAGAAAGAGGGTGCCGCCGTGGGCGCTCTGGAAAAGGCCGGTCCGGGTGCGGTCCGCTCCTGTGTAGGCGCCGCGCTCCGCTCCGAAGAGGGCCGCCGCTGCCAGCGAAGGGCCCAGAACCGCCATGTTGACCGCGACGAAGGGGCGCTCGCGCCGCGGGCTCGCGTCGTGGAGGGCCCGGGCCACCAGCTCCTTGCCCGTCCCCGTTTCGCCCCGCAGCAGCACGGGAACCTCCAGGGGCCCGAGCCTGGCGATGCTGCGGTGCACCTTCTCGATTCCGGCGCTGGCACCCACCAGGCCCCAGCGCTCGGAAATATTTCGGTGTTGAACCGGGTGCGGTCGATGGTGCAGCAGCAGGACAACCCTGCGCCCGAGCAGGAGCACAACTCCCGCGGCGAGCTCCCGCGAGGAAAAGGTGCGCTCGCCCGCAACCGCTCGG
>JBCCLG010001083.1:0-2004 GCA_039027015.1 Acidobacteriota bacterium
CCGCGGGCGGCGGCGGCATCCTGCGACTCTGCGGCAGGCCGAGGGCGCGCAGCGCGGCCGAGGTCAGGGCCTCGGGGGTCACCGTCTCGCCGGGCGAGCCGGCCGCGGGACAGCCCGCACGGCGCCAGACGAGGGCCCTGCCCTCGGAACCGACCCCCGCCGCGCCGTCCGAGGCTCGCCGACCGGGGTCGAAAATCACGAGGGCCGTGTCGATCGCGCGGCCGCCCTCGGGGTCGAGGCGCAGGACCGAGTCGAGGAGCCCATCGACGGCCGCCAGCTGCCAGCGCACCAGCTCCCCGAACGCGACGCTGCCCAGCTCGGCCGACGCGGCGGCGATGTCGAGGCCCGGCAGGTAGAGGGCCGATACCCGCGGCGCGCTTGCCCCGGCCTCGAGCCCGAGCTTGAACTCGTCGCGGTAGAAAACGTCGGGCGACAGGGCCCGCCAGGCGAGGTCGTCGGCCTCGGCCTCGCCCAGCACCCGGCGCAGGCCGGCGAGCAGCGACGCCGGGGGCGCGCTTCCAGAGGCCGCCCGGGCCGCCACCTCGGGCAGGGAGCCCTCGGGCGGCACCACTCCGACCCCGTCGCCGCCGACCAAGAGCTGATAGCCGCCGTGGGCGATCAGCCGACCGGGGGTTTCGGGAGCCGGGAAGGTGCCCCACCAGTCGACCACCAGCGCCGGCGCCCCGCCGCGGGTGGCCAGCTCCCAAAAAGCCCACGCGCGACGCTGGCCGGCGAGCAGCGGGCGGTGCTCTGCGAGACCCACCGGCTGCATCCGGCGCCACCAGTGGCGCAGCCAGCCGCTGCGCCTCAACGGGCGCTCCATGCCCGCGGGGCGGTAGGTGTCGAGGGACTCAAGCCCGTGCTCCGAAGCCGGCAGGCCGGTGGCCACCGACGCCCAGAAGGTGATCGGCTCGACCGGCGGACGCTCGTAGCGCGCCAGAACCCCGCCGCCCGCGGCAGACGACAGCCGGGCGAGGGCCGGGAGCTCGCCGGCGGCGGTCAGGAAATCGAGCTCCTGCGGCAGCACGCCGTCGATCCCGACCACCAGGACCCGATCACCGGACGACTCCGGCAGCGAGGGCGGCCGCTCGGCCTCGCCTGACCGCCTGACCTCGAGGGCCGCGGGCACCATGACGAGGAATGAGACCACCAGAAGCACGCCCAGCCACGCTCGGCCATAAGAGGCCAGGCGAGGCTCGGGGATCGACTCGGTCAGCCGGATCGACAGCGAGAGGAGGCCGCCGTGGGAAACCCGGAAGACCATCCAGGCCAGCGCCGGGACCGTCAGGGCCAGCGCCAGACTCAGCCAGCCCGGCAGCTCCTCCGCCAGCTCGGAGGCGGCGCCAAGGCGCAGGGCCACCGCGACCGAAAGCGCCGAGGCCAGCAGCGCGAAAGCGAAGCTCAGGGCTTCGATGCGGCGCGCGTGGGTCAGCCGCACCACCGCGGCGAGCAGTCCCGAGATCGCCAAAAAAGCGAGCCCGAGCAGCAGCACGGCCGGCACCGCGAGGTGGACGAAGAGGGGCAGGAGATCAAACGGGCTGTGGCGCAGGTGACCGTTGACCGCCGCCAGCGCGAGGGCCAGGGCCGCGGCGACGGGCAAGCCGATGAGAACGCCCACCTTGAGCCCCAAAAGGGCGAGCGCCCGCCACGGCGGCGAGCGGCGCAGGGCGTCCTGGAGCAGAAAGCGCTCGACTTTATGGTCGAGGTAGCCGAGGCGCCGCAGCTCGGAGCGCACCTCGCCGAGGGCGTGGCCGCCGGTTCCCGAGCTGGCGGAGGACTCTCCGCCGTCGCCTTTCAAAGCCGCGCCTTTCCGCGCACCACTTCGGCCAGCGCCCGCAGGGGATCGGCCTTGGGCCCGAAGCCGCCCAGAGACTCGCCGGCGAAATCGAGAAGCTCGGCGAGGAGAGCCTCTGCCCCCTCGACCCCGAGCAAGTCCTCCAAGAGGCCATCTCCTACCATTTCTTCGACGCCGACGTCCGCATTCTCGGACTCCTCCTCCGAGTC
>JBCCLG010001084.1:0-1997 GCA_039027015.1 Acidobacteriota bacterium
CCGGCGCTCGCGCGACCTACGCGAATTCCGAGGGTTTTCTGCAGCGGCCGGTTACCGATACCGCCACCGGCTTCACGTGTCCGAGCTTCGTCAACGGCGGCTCCGGGCCCGCTTCCGAGGGTCGGGGGGAAACCACGGTGAGCCTCGTCGACGGGAGGTTTCGAGTTTCCGCCCGATTCGAGGCGCAGCCGAACGTTTTCGCCGACGCCATTCCGGGGCCTCTGACCGAGCGTTCGGCCTATTTCTCCACCTTCCAGGAGGCCAACGTCCAGCTGATGATGAAGCTGGTGCCCAATCCCGAAACCGGGTTTACCGAGTTTCTGATCAGCACCTTCGCCGCATCGCGTCAGCGGGTCGGCATCTTCGACGTCTGCAACGTGTCGTTCTTCGAGACCAACCTTCTCGCCGACGTGCCCGACACCGTCGAGAATCTGAATTTCTTTCCCCTCGTCTGCGTGGAGGTTTTTTCCGATGCGTTCGAGTCGGGTACTCTCTCGGCATGGTCCTCTTCCGCAGGCTAACGACAAGATTGCCGAGGCTTGAGCGCGCGGCCTCTCCGGGCCTCGCGAGGCTGGTCCTCGTCGCGGCTGTAGCTTTGGCAGCGGTGCCGGCATTGGCAGCGGCGCCGGCGCGCGCCGAAGGCGGCGCGACCGCGACGGACCTCGAGATCGCGGTGCTGAACGGAGTCTATACGGAGCTGGATCCCGGCCTGGCGCCGATCCGGCAGGGGCCGATCACCCTGTGGATCCGCTCCCCCGAGCACGAGCTGCGGGTGCTGTCGAACCGGCTCACCCTCCGTCCGACCGAGGACGGTCTTCTGGAGGCGGCGCTCGAGGCCGAGGTGGAGGGCTGGGGCCAGCTGGTGGTCGATCTGCAGACGGCGGCGGGCACCAGCGCCTTGGAGGATCGAGTGGAGGCTCCGCGCCAGCTCCTGGAGGTTGCCGGCACGGTGCGCATGGTGCGCGCGCCGGGCGGCTACCTGGTGAGCTTCCTGAGCTTCGAGGAGCCTTCGATGGGCGTTGAGATCGAGAGTCGGCTGGCCGGCCAGCTGGGCGACGCCTGCCGCACTCTCGCGGCCCTCGGCCTCGGCGTTCTCGACTGCGACTCGCTGCTCGCCTCCCTGCGCCGCATCGAGGTGCCCCTGCCCGAGCCGGGAACCGAGTTTCTGGTGCGCCGGGAGCTGCTGAGCGCTGAGGAGCGCGCGGTTTTCGACCGCCTGGCCGGCGACCCGGAGGAGGAGCCGGGCTAGCCGCCGCCTGCGCCCTGGCTCTCGGCGTCTTCGCCCGAGCCCTGCAGGGCCTGCATGGAGTCGGCGTAGGCCGGGCGCAGGATGAGCAGGAAGACGATGCCCGGGAGCGCCAGAGCGGCGCCGATCAGGTAGAGGCCCTCGTAGCCCAGGTGCTGGGTGAGAACCCCCGAGAAGCCGGCAAAAAAGGTGCGCCCCGAGGTCGCCAGGCTTGAGAGCAGGGCGTATTGGGTGGCGGTGTAGCGCTTGTTGGCCAGCAGGGTCATGAACGCTACCAGGGCGGCGGTGCCCATGCCGGAGCTGAGGTCTTCGAAGCCCACGATGGCGGCGAGGGCGCCCCAGCGCGGCTCGATCAGGCCGAGGAGGATGAACGAGCCGGTGGAGAGGCCCTGCAGCACCGCCAGGATGAGCATCGCGGTGAAGATCCCCAGGCGGTAGATCAGCAGGCCGCCGAGGAAGAGGCCGATCAGCGTCGAGAAGGAGCCCACCAGCTTGGCGGCCTCGGCGATTTGGGAGTTGGAGTAGCCGAGGTCCACGTAGTAGGCCCCGGTCATGCTGCCGGCAAAGGAGTCGCCGAGCTTGAAGAAGAGCACGAAGAGGAGGAGAAGCACCGCCTTGTCGCGCTTCATAAAATCGACGAACGGGTCGATCACGGTCTCCGCGAAGGTTTGAGGCAGCGGATGCTCCATTTCGGGCTCGCGGCACGCCAGGGTGGTGACCACGCCGACCAGCATCAGGCCGGCCATCATCA
>JBCCLG010001085.1:0-1996 GCA_039027015.1 Acidobacteriota bacterium
CGCTAAGTCATGAAGCAACCTGGGCCTGCCCCGATTGTAGAGCCAGAAAAACAAGGAGTTCCAGGTGAATTCCAGAAAGAGATCCTCCTCCAGTGAACGCCTGAACGCCGCCAACGCCTCGTCCATGCGCCCGAGGCGTACAAGATCATTAGCACGCCACCCCCAATCGTCGGCGCTGGCTGGGTCGCTGCTCAACTCGAGCGCTCTCTCCAACGAGGCCTTGGCCTCGCTCGGGCGACCTGCCAAATGAAGAAGGGCGCCACTAACGCGAGCGACGTCGGGATCTTCCGGAGACAGCTCAAAGGCCCTGCGGGACGACTCTGCCGCTTCATCGATCTTACCGAGATCATAGAAGCACCAGCTAAGACGCCACCAAGCTCCGGAGTCCTTGGGATCGAGTTTGACGACCTCCCTCCAGGCGGAAAGCCGATCGTGCACCGGTAGGTCGAGCCAATGGAGACTTTGAGCCTTGCGCACCCAATGCTCTTTCTTGCGAGGCGAGCGTTCGATGGCGCTTTCAGCCGCCGCCAGGGCTCGCTCATGGTCTCCAGCAGCCTGATAGCTCGAAAAATCGGCGACCAGCGGCGCGAGCAGAGGATCCCGCTCCCGCATCGCCACTCTCGCGGCCTCTTGCTCTACACCAAAGCCGTTCATAGCGAGCCTGTTCAGCTCGGGCTCGGAGTACCAGACGCGAAGGAACTGCACGAATAAATCGATCGTGCGGCCCTGCTGCTCCTTGATCTGCAGACAGAAGCGCATCAGAGGCTCGCGAAGCTCATAGTAGGTCTCCCGTCCCACGGAGGCCACCCGATCCACGTAGCCCAGGCTCCTCAGCTTCGCGAGCTGGCTAGAAACGCTTTGTGGACTGCTCATCACCTGGCGGGCGATCTCCGTGACAATCAGAGGCTCCCGATAGCGACTCAGGACGTCGACAAGGGTTCGCTGGAGGGGCGAGAGGCGGTCCATGCGCGCTTCGTAGTAGGGGGTCAGCCCATTGGTCAGCTTGCGGAATGGCTGAGTCAGATCATCGAGGGACTCGCGACTGAGAAAGTCGTAAAGCAAGACATAAACGCGGGGGTTCCCTCCGGCCAAATAGTGGACTGCCCGAATGCGGGCGTAGCCCAGCGAGCTGCGAAGCGCCTTGACCAGGTCTTGATCTTTATCTTCCTCGGCCAACAGGGCGAGGAGCCGAGTCGCCTCTTCGACGTCCAGGGGTTTCAGAGTCGTGATGCTGAAGAAGCCGAAGAGCGTCTTTTTGCGATCCATCACGGGACCGGCAAGGCTCATCGAGGTGGCGAGAATCGATACGTTTCGCTGGGTCTCCACGAGCGACCTCAGCTTGCGCTGACCGCTTTCCTTGAGAACCGCCAGCAGGTCATCCAGGTTTTCCAGGATCAGGAGGAGCGTCTTATCCCCCAGAAAATCCAGAATCTTTTTCTCGAGGGCGGATTCCTGCAGGCCCTGATCTGCGAGGTCCAGAACTTCGTCAATCGCCCGCGCTAAAGCCGACTCGCCATACTCAGCGGCCAGCTTTTGGGCGATAGACCGAAGGAGGCCCGCGTAGTTGTGAACGCGGAGGTCCTCGTTCAGCCAGGCGATCCTCAATCTGTCGTCAAGATCCTGTTCTCTCCGCACTCTGCGATACATCAGAGTGACGAAGAAGGTCTTTCCGATCCCTCTTGGACCGGTCAGAAGCCGCTGGTGCTTGCTGTCTGAAAAAGCGCTCTCTCGGATGCCCCCCATCACGTCCAGGGCGAGGTCCTCACGGGCGACGAAGAGCCGCTCGAGCGCCTCCTCCTCGATTTCGTGGGGATTGAAGGTCGAATGGTGGGCCTTACCCATCACAGGCCCAGCTCAAGCCGCCACCACTGACGAACGAGACGATGCTGGAAGGAGTACGTGCCGCGCTCTTCGCTCACGTAGTGGTCGCGCCTCATCAATTTCAGAAAGGCTCGGAGCTCTCTCGGCTCACCCTCGACGATTCGGCGGCTCTCGA
>JBCCLG010001086.1:0-1993 GCA_039027015.1 Acidobacteriota bacterium
CGTCGACCCCGAGCGCGCGCAGAGCGACCGCGAGCTGCGCCGGGGCCTTCGCCAGGCGGTGCTGAGCCTGTCTGACAAAGCAGCAGAGATTTTTACCCTCCGCTTCCTCGAGGGTGTTCCCAATCAAGAGATCGCCGACCAGCTCGGCATGACTCAAAACGCGGTGGGCGTCGCGCTCCACCGCGCCCGCAATCAGGTCCAGAAAGAGATCCGCTCGTTCGTAGGAGAAAGCTGACATGAACGACTCATTCGAAGACCGGAAATCGGCCGCCGAGGGTCTGATCGACCGGGCGGCTCGCCAGATAGAGAACGCCGAGCCCGACGCGGAGACCGTCCAGGCCGCCGCCGATCGGGTGTGGCACGCCATGACCGGAGAGGAGAGGGCCCGACCGAAAATGCGGCTCGTATCCTCGAACGACGCCTCTGAAGGGGCCCGCGTCGAGAGGCTCCCGGCGCCCGCTGCCGAAGCGCAGACGGAGGGTCGCCGCTGGGGCCTGTGGGCCCTCGCCGCGCTTCTGGTGCTCGGCCTCGGGGCCGCCCAGATCCTCTACCAGCAGTTCGCCACCGCGGGCCCGAGCGCCACTGTGAAAACCGTCGACGGACAGCTCTTCCGGGTCGACCGATCGGCCCACGTGCCCCTCTCGGTGGGCGACGTCATCCGCGAGGGTGACGTGGTGCGCTCCGGTCGCGACGGCGGCTCGGTGATCACCCTGGAGGATGGCTCCCTGGTGGAGCTGTCGGTGCGCTCTGAGCTTTCGATCGACGAAAGCCGCAGGGGCACGACCCTGGACCTCACCCGAGGCAACGTCATCGTCGAAGCCGCCGAGCAGCGCGCGCGGCATCTCTATGTTTCGACCGACGATTGCCTGGTCTCGGTGACCGGAACGATTTTCTCCGTCAACCACGGCACCAAAGGCTCGCGGGTCTCGGTGATCGAGGGCGAGGTGCGGGTGGACCACAGCGGCACCGAAGACGTTCTGCTGCCGGGCGACCAGATCACCACCCATAAGCTTCTGGCGCCCCTGTCGGTGGCCGACGAGATCGCCTGGAGTCAGAAAGTCGACTCCTACCTCCAGATCCTGCGGGAGTATGTCGATCTCCAGCAGGCCATCGAGCAGCGCGTCACGCCTCCGGGCCTGCGCTACTCGAGCCGCCTGCTCGACCTGATGCCGGCGGACACCGCGCTCTTCGTGGCCAGCCCCAACGTTGCCGAGGCCGTGACCGAGACCCACCGAATCTTCGAGGAGCGCCTGGCCGAGAGCCCGGCTCTCCAGCAGTGGCTCGACGAGTCCGCCGACGGCTTCCAGAGCGAGCTCGACGAGGCGATGAAGGCCTTCGGAGAGCTGGGCAGCTACCTCGGCGAAGAGATCGCCGTGGGCGCCCAAACCGGCGTTCAAAGCGACGACTCGATGGGCGCCGTGGTGCTTGCCGAAGTGCTCGATCCGGCCGGACTCCAGGACTTCATCGAGCGGCAGATCGCCGAGCACGGCGGCGCCGTCGGCGAAGGGCCGATCTTCGTCGACAACCCCGCCGACGCTGTCGGCGAGGCGCTGTGGATCTGGCTCCAGGACGGCCTGGCGATCGGCAGCCCGAGCGGCGAGAAGCTGCGGGAGATCGCCGGCTACCTCGAGGGTGCGAACAATCCCTTTACCGACTCCGAGTTCTACAGCAGCGTGTCGGCTCTCTACGCCGAGGGCGCCGAGTTCATCGTCGCCGGCGATATGCGCGCCCTGGTGGGCGATGCGGTGGACGCCTCCTCCTACGACGGGGAGAGGCAGCAGCAGATGGCGGCCCTCGGCGCCGACAACGCCCGTCACCTGATGTTCGAGCAGAAGCGGGTCAACGAGAAGACCCAGCACCGCATGGTCCTGACCTTCGACGAGGCCCGTCGCGGCATCGCTTCGTGGCTGGCCCCGCCGGCGCCGATGGGCGGCCTGAGCTTCGTCTCCCCCGACGCCAAGCTGGTGACCAGCGTGGTCTTCAAGGACCCCGC
>JBCCLG010001087.1:0-1991 GCA_039027015.1 Acidobacteriota bacterium
CGCCGCCGTTCGCCGCGCACCGGCCGGGAGGGCACCTACCGCGTGCTCGAGATGCCCCGATGGGTCAACGTGGTGGCTCTCACCCCCGGGCAGGAAGCGGTTCTCGTCGAGCAGTTTCGCCACGGCATCGCCTCCATGACCCTCGAGATTCCGGGCGGCATGGTGGATGCCGGCGAGGATCCCGCCGCCGCGGCCTCGCGCGAGCTGCTCGAGGAGACGGGCTACGCGGGCGATCCGCCGATTTTTCTCGGCGAGGTGCATCCCAATCCGGCGATTCAGGACAATCTGTGCGCCACCTATCTCGTCGAGAACGCGAGCCTGGCCGCGCCGCCTTCCCCCGACGAAGGCGAGCACATCGCGGTTCACCTCGCGCCCCGGGGCAATCTTCCCGAGCTGGTGCGCGCCGGCCGCATCACCCACTCGCTGGTGGTAGCGGCCTTCTATTGGCTCGACCAGGCCGACCGGCGATAGCGGCGGTGGTCCCAGGGTCTCGTCGCGTTATGATGGAGCCATTGTGAGCAGCGTTCAGAAGCTGGGAAAATTCGAGGTCACGGGGCAGCTCGGGCAGGGTAGCTTCGGCATCGTGTACGCCGGGCGCGACCCCCATTTGGACCGTGACGTGGCGATCAAGGTCTGCACCCTGGACGATGAGGAGCTGCGCAAAAGGTTCCTGCGCGAGGCGGCCATCTCGGGCCGGCTCGACCACCCCAATATCGTCACCGTGCACGAGTACTCGGGAGAGGCCGAAACGCCTTACCTCGTGCAGGAAATGCTGACCGGTAAAGATCTGCGAGCGGTGATCAAGGCGCGCCAGGCCTGGTCGGTCGACCGGCGGCTCGACGCCCTGATTCAGATCGCCGAAGGTTTGGCCTACGCCCACGGCCAGGGCGTGATCCACCGCGACATCAAGCCGGCCAATATCCGCGTGCTCGACAGCGGGCGGGTCAAGATTCTCGACTTCGGAATCGCCAAGCTGGCCAACGACGAGAGCCGCCTGACGCAAAAAGGCGTCACCATGGGCACGGCGAGCTACCTTCCTCCCGAACAGGTTCGCGGAGGCGATATCGACCACCGCTCCGACCTCTTCTCGTTCGGGGTCCTGGCGTACGAGCTGCTGACCTTCGAGCGGCCGTTCCGCGGCAAAACCATCTCGGCGCTGGTCTATCAGATTCTCTACAAGGTCCCGGCGCCGCTGGCGACGGTCTGGCCGGACTGCCCCGGCGAGCTTTCGGACCTGATCGCTTCGTGCCTTGAAAAAGATGCGTCGGGCCGCCCGGACGACGCCGCGCAGATCGCTACCGCCCTCGCCACCCTGCGCGCGCGGCTGGCCGCGGGCGAGTTTCCCGCCCTGGTGAGCGCCGCACCGCCCCCGCGTCCGGCGACGGTGCGCGAAGAAGAGGGGTCGGCGACCAGCGACGTTCTCTCCCAATCGATGATCGCGCGCACCGCCCAGGCCGTGACGGCCGAGAGAACGGCGCATCGCGACAGCGAAGCCACCCAGCCGGTGCCGGTCATCGACGACCCTCAGATTTCGCCTCCCGCGAAAGTCTCCGGCGGTGCCGAGACCCAGCGTCTGCCGACCGAGCAGATGGAGACCGTGCGGATGGATGTCGGCGAGCTTCCGAAGCCCCCGCACCCCCGACCCTTCGGCGACCCAGGCCACGGTGCCCCAGAGCGAGCCGGTCGCCGGGACCGCCCCGCCGCCGCCCCCCCTTCCCGTTGGGCCTGCGGCTCCTGACGGCTCCGAGGTGGCCGTGGGCGAGGGAAGTGACGAGCTGGCTACCAGCGGTTTCGAGATCGGCAAGCTGGTCGCCCAGGGCGACCTCAACGCGGCGATGGAGCAGCTCGAGGACACGATCCACCGACAGCGATCGGACACCGGTACCGGAACGGCGGGGCAGGGGAGCCCGCCGGCGATTGACCCCGAGCTTCCCACCACGCGGCTGCAGGGCGCAGCGACGGGTGGGCAGGAGCCGGCTCAGCCGCCGCCG
>JBCCLG010001088.1:0-1988 GCA_039027015.1 Acidobacteriota bacterium
ATTTTCAGGACCGGCGGGCAACCTCGCCAGTACTCGAGCATCAGGTCGGACCAGGCGCCAGCGGCCACGCCGGCAGACCATAGGAACCTCTCGGGCTGATTCTTGTCTTCCTGAGCCTGGTTGATCTCTTTCTTAGCCTGCTTAATCTCCTTCTTTGCCTGCTTGGCAGGGTCTTGCTCGAAGGGTTTCTTCATCTTCTCCGGCTGGCTCCGGTACGCGCCGAAGCGAGCCCATTCCTCAGGCTCGATGTACTCCTCAAGGTAAGCCGAGTTGAGCCTCGGCATCAGACTGCCCAGAACGTACTCTCCGTGAACGCGTCTGACGAAGCAGTCTTTCCATCCGAGCCACAGATCACCGGCGGGGAGAGGATAGATGTCGTCCTTCCAGCAGAAGCTCAGCCACTCGATCAGCGATTCAGCCAGTTCTTCAATCGCGGTCCCGAGCTTTCCTGACTGCTCCCATTTTGGAAATCCCTGCAGGAGCCGCTGGTCGTCGGAATTACGATTGAGCAGCGAGCCCGGCGAGATGCCCTGCAGGCCATGGGTGTAGATCGTCCGGAACAGCTTATTTTTCAGCGCTGCGCGCTGTGACGGGCGCGAGTTTTCGGCCAAGGCCTCAGGATGCTGGATGCCGATCTCGAGGAGCTGGCCTATGAAACCGAGACCGCGCCATAGGGAGTAGGCCGCCCAATATCGGCCGCTGCTGTAGCCGAAGCTCGTCCAGATACGGAGCAGGAGATGGCGTCGATTGAGGATCTTCTGCGCCTCTTCTTTCTCCTCCTCGGTTTTTTTCGGCTTTGCCTTTTCGGTCAGCGAGAGGAACGCGCTGTATCGATTTGGATTCGACTCCTCCCCCCACGCGGTGCGGTGTTCCAGGGCGCGCCGATAGGCGGTGGGATCCAGAAAAACCGTGCCGCAGGAGAAGATCTCCTTCTTGGCGTCGGCGACCCGCAGGGCGTTGGTTGCCGCGTGCTGGAGGTCCCAGCCGTTGCCGCTCATGCGGGTCTTGATCGGCACGTCGCCTTCGGTCGCCGCGTGCCAATTTCGCGCGACGATCTGGGGCAGGTAGAAGCCCAGCGTGACGTTGAGGAACCAGAGCAGCCCTTTCGGACCGGGTATGGTGAGGCGGGCGCGTATTTGCTTGCGCAGGACGCTATCTTTCGGTCGGCTTTCACCTTCACCGCCTCGATGCCGCGGACGCTCCCACTCCGCGTCCAGGGGCATTTGATAACTGCCGTTCTCCGTTTGCTGAGCCTCTAGCTTGATCTGCTGGGCAATCGGAAATTGTTCGTCGCCGTAAGGCTCCTCGCCGAGCATCCAAGGGCGAAAGACGTTGGCGGCCAGGAGCGAGAGAATCTGGCTGCGCCGATAGTCGGTTCGGTTGAACCAGCGGTCGACTACCGTGCGGCGGGTTTCTTGGTCCTGAGCGAGGATGCTCTCCAGCACGACGCTTCGCAACTCTTTGGGAGACCAGCTATAGAGATCTTCGAGAAAGAGTCCCAGCTCCCGCAGGGTGTCTCGGTGCACGTTGAGCAGCGCCCAGGTCGAGCGGTTGTAAAGGGTGGCCCAGGTCGCGCCGATGCCCAGGTCTTTCAGAGCACGAGCCAGCAGGTAGTACCCGTGGTCGGTCCAGGTGGGTTTTTCGCTATTCGAGGAATTCTTCGCCTCCTGGTCTTGAGACTCGCTCGAATCAGCGTTCTTCTGGTCCTCGACTCGCTCGGGCAGATGAGGCCACGCCCGGCGAAGACGCGCGCGCTCTAAATCGCCGGATTTCCAGAGGCGCCACAGCTCCTCGGAGCTCTTCTCCGCGAGTTCTTTTTCCAGACAATCCTGTTGGCTGGACTGATCTTTGGAGGTCTTAGGCCTCTTCCTCTTGAGGTGCGGGAGGGTCTCGGGTTTGTGGCGATCGCTCTCGGCAATGCGCTCGAGCTGCTGAGCCTCGAGATCGGCCATCGCGCCAAACTGCGGCGTACGCAGCGCCAAGACGTG
>JBCCLG010001089.1:0-1988 GCA_039027015.1 Acidobacteriota bacterium
CGCGCATCGGGAGGCGGCTGCGAGTCTAAGGGCCGCAGGCGCAGGATCTCCTGCCGCTCGGCGTCGCTGCGCGAGGCGTCGCTGCACAGCGTCCAGCTGTAGAGCGCGCGGCCCGAGTCGGCCTCGTAGAGGGCCAGGCCGAGGAGATCGTCCTCGAGCTTCGAGGTTGCCGTCAGCGTGCGGAGGAAAGACTCATGATCGACCTCGAAGTCGCGCTCGAAGGAGCGACCGATGGCGGTGGCCGCGAGCCGTGAAAAAGACTTCGCCTGCAGGATCACCTCGCCGCGCAGGTGGCGGTATCCAAAAAGCACCAGGAAGACGGCCTGCGACACCAGAACCAGAGCCATCAGGCCGGTGATCGCGAGCAGCAGGCGACCTCGGATGCTCTGGGCAATCGGGCGGCCGCCCAGCGGAAAGGTGGCGGGCGAGTCGGGTGCGTCGGAAAGAAGGGCCATGCGGAGGCCGCGGGAATAATTGAGGGGCTAGCAAAAGTATAGCAGTCCGGAACCATGAGAAAGATCCTCACCCTCGCCGCCGCCTGTCTTCTCTTCGCCCTCGCTCATGCGCCGGCAGGCGACGATCTCGGCGCTCAGCCTCTGCCGTGGGACCAGGCCGAGAGACAGGGTTCCTGGACTCGAGAGATCGAGGTTCCCGAGCTGATCTTCGAGGCGCCGCCGGAGCTGGCGGGCAAGATCGAGCAGCTCGAGCGCTTCGACACCGCGAGCCTGGCGAGCGCCATGAGGCTGGTGGGTCTCGAGGAGCCGGGCCCGCCGATTCGCGTCATCGTCGCGCCCGAGGGCTCGCCGGAGGCGCGCCTGGCGCCGTCCTGGGCTATCGCCTACGCCGTGGGCGAGGCGGGGATCATCGTGATGATTCCCAACCGCGTGCCCACCTACCCGGATACCGACTTCTTCCAGGTTCTGCGCCACGAGATTCTGCACGTGCTGGTGGCGAGGGCAGCGGGGCGCCAGCCGGTGCCGCGCTGGTTCAACGAGGGGCTGGCCATGGTCGGCTCCCACGAGTGGCAGCTCGAAGACCGCGGGAGGCTGGTAATAGCCGCCTTCAGGCGCCAGCACGCGTCGATGGTCGAGGTTTCAGAGGGCTTTGGCGCCGGCAGCTCCGGCGCGGCGAGCGCCTACGCGGTCTCGGGGGCCTTCGTGCGTTACCTGCTCGAGGAAGAGGGAGACCTGGTGGCGGCGCGCATCCTCGAGCGGCTGTCGGTGGGGGAGAGCTTCCCGTCTGCGGTTCGCAGCGTCACCGGCCACTCCCTCGCCGAGCTGGAGGGCGCCTTTTGGGCCCAGCTCGACCTGTGGAATCGCTGGGTGCCGATTCTCTCCAGTTCCGCCCTGCTGTGGGCCTTGATCACCGCCCTCTTCCTGATCGCCACCGCCAGGCGTCGGGCCCGCGATGAGGAGATCCGCCTGCGCTGGATCGCCGAGGAAGACGCCGAGCGCGCCGCCGAGCTGCGCGACGCGCCCACCGGCGGCTGGGTGCATTAGCGATTCTTTGAGGCTGGGTCTCAAGACCCGAGCGCCAGGGTGAAGGTGAACCGCGGGATCACGTCGCGGTCCTTTGGCGCGTCGCGCTGAGAAACATTCTGGCCCATCAGCTCTGGCCCATCAGCTCTGTCCCATGCAGCCCGAGGAACGGATCCGAAAAGACTCGGAAAGACCTCCTTGTGGCCTTGCCTTTATGTCTGACTTCGATTTCGTTGGCGGCGGGCTGATTCTGAATGAGCCACTTTGCGCCTCTCTTTACGAGTGGAGCCTTAGAACGCCTGAACCCTTCCAGTGACAAAAAGTCTCTTCCAGAAGGCCTGGCGTTAACCCTGACGTAGGAGGTCGATTCCTTGAGCGCCGCGCAAGAGCCCACCGAAACGTCTCCGATCAAAGATCTTAGGGGCTGGCGGAGCCTTCCGGACTGGCTCGGCCTTGGGACTTTGTGTTTACTGGTTGTGGCCTGCGCTAGGCAAAGGATCGACAGCCGCG
>JBCCLG010001090.1:0-1986 GCA_039027015.1 Acidobacteriota bacterium
CGACACCCTGGCCCAGCGCGACCTGCTCGAGGGCCGCGAGCTGTCGCGGGAGGAAAAGGAGCAGTACGGCAGCGTGGAGCAATACCTCGAGGCGCGCATCGCCACCGAGCGAGGCTGGGCGCGTCAGCTCACCCAGTCGGGCGAGGCGGAAGACCCGGCCGCGGCCCTCGCCAAGGTCAACGCCCGGCGCGCCGCCCTCGGCGAGCACTGGAGCCGCCTGATCCGCGAAGCCCGCGGGGTGTATTCGGGGCGCCTCGGCTACGCCGCCAACTTCGATCAATACGCCGACGTCGGCTTTTGGCACGAGCTCGACGTGATGGCGATGAGCGCCTATTTCTCCCTGCGCCGGAGCTTTCTAGACGGGCACGAGCCTCTCGAGCGGCTCTCCCCCGCGCTCGAGCAGCACTGGGACTACCACCTCGGGCAGATCGACGCCGTGCGCCGGCAGCGGGGACTCGGTCAAATGCCGGTTCTCTTCACCGAGATGGGCTATCTCTTCCGCGCCGGCACCACCCTCGAGCCGTGGTCGCATCACGGCTTCTCGGTGATCTACACCGAGGACGGCGACAAGCGCGTGGTGGTCTGGAACGAGCAGCCCGAGGAGCCGCGGGAGAGAGCTCTCGCGGTGCGCGCCCTCCACGCCGCCCACGGCCGGCTCGAGAATCCTCTGCTGCTCGGAATCCTCTATTGGAAGCTCTCGAGCCACGCTTACCATAAGGACATCGAGCCCTACCTGGTCGACGTCGGGCCGGAGAGCGAGGACCCCATCCTCGAGGAGCTGCGCCGCTTCACCACGCCGCCGGCCTGATCGACCTCGCCCGCTCAGCCCGGGCGCGGAAACCACTGGCGCTCGCCGCCGACCTTGCGCACCCAGCGGCGCACGCGCCGCTCCATGATGGCCTCGTCGCCAAAAAGGGGGGCGATCTGGCTGCGGTAGGCGGCCACCGAATCGACCTTGGCGCGCACGTCGTCGAGGCCGAGGGCTAAGGACTCCTCGCGCCAGGCGCGGCGTTTGCCGAGGGCGCGCCCCAGGGCGAAGGTCTTGCGCACGTAGGGAAAGTCTTCATAGAACGCCAGCCGATCGCCGAACGCCCGCTCGGCCGCCCGCCGCACCAAATGGTGGTCGACGTGAGAGCCCACCGCCAGCGGCGCCACCAGGTGGTCGGCCCGGGGCAGCCCCCGCATCGCCTCGGCCAAATCTTCGATCAGCGCCTCGTCCTCCGGGGAGGGCTGGCCGAACAGCCCCCTGTAATCCTGGTAGAGCGGCGCGCCGCCGGCGCCGCGGCGCAGGGGGCACTCGAGGTAGGGCCAGTGCATCAGCTCGGCGCCCAGAATCTCGCAGGCCCGCTCGTCTTCCTCGCGGCGCCTCTCCATGGCCTCGTCGCGCCGCAGGCCCATTGACAGCAGCACCTGCGCGGCCAGCTCGGGCAGCGGCCCCTCGGGCACGTCGCCGGTAAAAACCGTGACGACCAGCACCTTTTCACCGCGCGCGGTGCGCCGGTGGATGCGGCCGCCGCAGGACAGGGCGGCGTCGTCGAGATGGGGGGACAGCACAATCCCGTCGTAGCGGGTCTCTCTCACCGCGTCCATAGCAGCGCGTCTACCTCTGGGAATGGAGGGGGAGTCCGTCCCTCTCGAGGCGTCCGTCATAGTCGGCGGGCCGGCCGAGCTCCGAGAGAGGGAGATGTGGCGTGGCCGGTAACTCTACAGGTCGCCGCGCAGAAAAACGAGAAAAGCGCGGCCGAAGCGCCACCACGCCCAGACCAGGCAGAAAAGGCCGGCGAGCACCGAGAGGCCGGCCCGCCAGGCGAGGGCCTCGGACGGCAGGATCCTCGAGATCGGCACGAAGCACAACGCCGCCACCGCATAGAGCTCAAAAAGCTGGCGCAGCAGCGCTCCGAAGCCCTCGGCGCTCGTGCGGTGTACGCCCCAGGCGAGGAGCACCATGCCGAGGGGAAAGTAGCCCGCCACCGCCATGCCGTTGGC
>JBCCLG010001091.1:0-1985 GCA_039027015.1 Acidobacteriota bacterium
CGAGCACCCGCTCGACGGCGGCGTAGACCCTCTCGCCCGCGGCCCGGTCACCGCCGACGCCGCGCTCTACCGTGGCCGAATCGACCCAGGCACGGGGCAGGTAGATGCGGTCGGCCTCAAGGTCCTCGGAGACGTCGCGGGCGATGTTGGTGAGCTGCATGGCGATGCCGAGATCGACGGCGTAGAGAACGGCGTCGGAGGCCTCGGTTCGCAGCACGCGGCACATCATGACGCCGACCGTGGAGGCGACCTGGTAGCAGTAGCGGATCAGGTCGTCCTCCGACTCGAAGCGCACCAGGCCGAGGTCGGTGCGAAGGCCGCGCACCAGCTCGCGGGCGAATTCCCGAGGGATGTCGCGCCGCCGGGCGAGGTTGAGGAAATCGGCCACGGGCTCGAGGTCGGAGTGGCCGCTCTCGAGGTCGCGATAGACGCGATCGAGCCAGCGCCGGCCCTCTTCGGGGTCGGCCACCTCATCTGCCAGATCGTCCACCACCCGGCAGAAGCGGTAGAGCGTGGCGACCTCGGCGCGCACCGTGGCCGGCAGGAGCGCGGTGGCGAAGGAGAAGGTCTTGGCGCGGCGCTGCATGAGCGCCTCGGCGGACATTTCGCCCTCGGGGCCGAGGACCCGGGCCGCCGGCCGCATGCCTTCGCCCCGCTCGTCGCGCCCGCCTCGCTCGTCGCGCCCGAGATTGCCCGGGACCTGCACGGTGCGGCGGTGCGCCGCCTGGTCCTGCTCTTCGTCGAGCAGACGGTCGAGGACCTTGGCCGAGGAGAGCACCCCCGGAACGCCGGCCCCGGGGTGCGTTCCGGCGCCCACCAGGTAGAGGTCGCGCAGCTCCTCGGAGCGGTTGTGGTAGCGGAACCAGGCAGACTGGGTGAGCACCGGCTGAATCGAAAAACCCGCGCCGTGCATGGAGAGCAGGCGATCCTCGAAGTGGTGCGGCGTGACGTAGAAGTCGGCCGTGATGTCGCTTTCAAGACCCGGGCAGACGGTCTCCGAGAGGCGCGTCACCAGCCGATCGCGCAGCCTCGGGCCGGCGTCGCTCCAGTCGATACCCGACTGGTTGTTGGGCACCGGCACCAGGGCGTACATCGACTCGCATCCTTCCGGCGCCAGCGTCGCGTCGGTCCGCGTCGGCGCGTGGAGGTAGAGGCTCATATCGTCGGCCAGGACCTTGTTTTCGAAGATGTCGTGGATCAGGCCGCGGTAGCGGGGGCCCATGAGAATCTCGTGGTGGGCGAGGTGAGGATAGGTGCGCTGAGAGCCGAAATAGAGCACGAAGAGGCCCATCGAATAGCGCTGGTTGGCAATCTTTCGGTCGCGCCATTTGGAGCGGTGCTCGGGCCGCACGAGGTGCTTATAGACGAAGGGGGCGTCGGCGTTGGCGACCACCAGATCGGCGTCGATGCGTTCGCCGGAAAGCAGCTTGACGCCGCTGGCCTTGGCTCTGCGGCCTCCGCCCTCGGGGCCCTCGGCGAGGATCTCGGTCACGGTCTCGCCCAGGCGGATGGTGACGCCCTGCTCCTCGAGGAGCCGGACCATGCCGGCGACCAGGGCCGTGGTTCCGCCCATGGCGAAATGCACGCCGCCGGTGCGCTCGAGATAGTGAATCAGCGAGTAGACGGAGGTCGTGGTGAAGGGGTTGCCGCCGACCAGCAGGGGATGGAAGCTCAGGGCCTGGCGCAGGAGGGGATGTTTGATGAAGCGCGCGGTCTGCTGGTAGACGCTGCGGTCGCTGCGCAGCCGGGCCAGGGTCGGCGCCGCCTTAAGCATCGTATCCAGGCGGTGGAAGGGCTGGTCGCCGAGTTTCTCGAAGCCTTCGCGATAAATCTCGCGGGTTCGATCGAGGAGGCGCGTGTAGCCGTCGACGTCTCGCGGCTCGAAGCGGCGAGATTTATCGCGAAGGCTTCGAGAAACTCGGCGACCAGCCCTTCCACCGCCTGGATACGATGCTTAAGGCGGCGCCGACCCTGGCCCGGCTGCG
>JBCCLG010001092.1:0-1972 GCA_039027015.1 Acidobacteriota bacterium
CGAGAGGATTCCATACAGGCATCATACACGTCGGCTTCGAAAGAAGAAAGGTTTTACCGTCCACATGTGCAGAATACGTCATGCCGCTAGCCGTTCCTTTCCTCTCCAGCGGCCCGCGACTGATCGAGCTGCCGGAGCCCGTGACCTTCGAAGCTGGCGTTTTGCGCTCTGAAGGTTGAACACCTGCCGACACAAGGAGGGGCCGTCGCTCCTTTGGGTCGACAGGCGCGCCGTCTCTTTTTCTTCTGCGGCCCCCAAACCGCGGAGAGTCTTCTCAGATTGCGCTGAGGAAGGGGGAAACGTTGCTCGGCTACTACATGATGACGCTCGGATTCGTTCCGATCTTTACGACGCGAACCTTCCTGCCGCTTCTCGGCGGCGTCGTCGCGGTGCACCTCGGCGGCGGCGCCTGATGTGCCTCACGAACTACGGGGTCTATCGAGCGCTGCTCGAGAATCACTCCGCACAAAGCTTCGCGCAGCCTGCGGTTCGTCCGCTGCAGCCGCAGACTTGAGGCCAAGCTCTGCCCTGCCGCGGCCTGCCCCCCAGCGCGGGCTTGGCCGCGCAGGGCGCCCGACTCGGCCACGCTCTGGGATGCTTTTCGCCCAAGGATCTGGCGAGCAGATCGGCGGCTTTGCGGAGCGGCTCGGCCGCCTCGCGGTAGCGGTCTGCAAAACGCAGCGCAGCGCCGAGATTCGTGAGCGACTCGGCGATCGCGCCCGAGTCTTCACTCAGATGCTGGCGCCGGTATCTCAGCGCCCATCGATTGCCGTCGGCGGCTTCCTCGCAGCGACCCTGTCGCCAGTAGAGACTGGCCCGGTGGCTGAGAGCAGCCGAGAGCTGGCCGGGATCGCCGTCCGCCTCGAGCGGATCGACGGCTCGGTCGAGGTAGGCCTCTCCGCCAGGCAACCGTCTGGCGCCGCGCGGCGAAGAGGCTCTGGGCGCCGCCCCGCGACCGCGCCCAGCGGTCCGCGCGCACCCTGGAGACTCCCCAGCCATGACGTCAGCCCTCACACCGGCCCTCAGATCGAGCCAGCGCATCGTGTCCCTGCTGCCCTCCGCCACGGAGATCGTGTGCCGGGTAGGAGGCAGGGAAAGCCTGGTCGGTGTCTCGCACGAGTGCGATTTCCCGGCCGGCGTCGAGGGCCTGCCGTCTCTGACCCGGCCCCGGTTCGAAATGCCCCGATCGAGCGACGCGATCGATCGAGCCGTTCAGGAGACCCTGCGCGACGCCCTGGCGGTCTATGAGGTCGAAGTCGATCTTCTTCGGCGGCTCGAGCCGGACCTCGTGGTCACCCAGGATCTCTGTGACGTGTGCGCCGTCTCGCTCAGCGACGTGACGAGCGCGCTGCGCGCCCTCTCGCGGGAAGATGCCCAGATTGTGAGCCTCAGGCCGACGCTGCTGGCCGACGTCTGGGCGGACGTCCGGAGGGTTGGCGAAGCCCTCGGCAGAGCGGAGGACGGAGCCGGCGCCGCCGCCGAGCTGGAGGCGCGCTGCCGGGCCATCGCCGAGCGCGCGCACCGCCTCTCTACCAGGCCCTCGGTTCTGAGCATCGAGTGGCTCAGCCCGATCATGGTCGGCGGCACCTGGATGCCCGAGCTGATCGAGCTCGCCGGCGGCACGCCCCTGGTCACCCAGCCCGGCCAGCACGCCCCGACCCTCGACATGGCCGCGCTCGAAGCCCTGGATCCCGAGGTCGTCCTGATCAAGCCCTGCGGCTTCGAGCTCGCGCGGACCTTCGAGGAGCTGAAGCTTCTCGCAAGCAATCTGCCCTGGCGCCGGTGGCGCGCCGTCCGCGGCGGCCGCGTTTACGTCGCCGACGGCAACGCGTTCTTCAATCGGCCCGGGCCTCGGCTGGTCGAGTCCCTCGAGATCCTCGCGGCGTGCGTCCACCCGCAGGAGTTCTCGGACTTCCGGGAGCGCCACGCCGGCTCGTTCGTGGCGGTGGACTCGAATCTCGCGACGTCGCCG
>JBCCLG010001093.1:0-1969 GCA_039027015.1 Acidobacteriota bacterium
AGAACGGAGTGCGCCAGCGGGGCGCGTAGCCAAGACGGCAGTTCGCGCCGTCGAACCAGCCCTGCTCGCAGACCCCGTTGGGGCCGGGCGTCACGTAGTAGGCGTGGTTGTCCTGAATGAACGGCTCGCCGTCGGTCGGTCCGAGGGCGTGAACGTAGCAGTTGGCCTGGTCGTACCACGCGTCGATCGGCTCGGCGTCGTCCCACGAGTCGGCGCCGTCGGGGTACCAAAAGGCGTCCGGAACGCAAAAATTGTGCTCCTCACACGTGCCCGCCGGTCCACTGGCCAGCAGCGCGGTCAGGCCCGGATGGTCGATGGCCGTGCCGTTATTGGCGCTCTCCGGGTCGGTGCTGCAGCCACCGTGGGTGTGAATCCCTACGATGCGCTCATCGCGACGATCGATCACCGGGCCTCCTGAGCTGCCGACGGTGGTGTCGAGAAAGTAGCGGATCCGCGTGCCGTTTTTCTCGACCAGCGGTCCGCGGTCCGTTTGCAGGGTGTTGTCGTCGACGCCCTCGTCGTTGCCATAGCTGGTGACGCGAACTCCCTTCCAGTAGATGTCGGTTTGGCTCGAGACGCTGTTGAGCAGATGGAAGGCCGCGCCCTGGGCGGCTCGCGGGGTGAGTCCAGTCTCGGAGTTGACCCCGACGACAAAGGTTCCGTATTCCTCTCCCACGCCTTCGTCAACGTTCTCTACGCTGCCGGCGTCCACGGGATATTGATGCTCCGGCGGCGGGTGGACATTCGTCCCGTTGGGAAGCGAGGGCGGCACGTTGAATTGAACGACGGCAGAATCGTTGCCGTCGACGCAGTGGCCCGCGGTCAGAAATCTGTTGGCGCAGTCGCCTTCATCGGTCAGAAACGCCGTGCAGATTCCGCCCGCCAGCAGCCGCGCAACCCGAGGATCGCTCGACGGAACCCGGTCGTCGGTTTCGCCGCAGATCGAACGCGGTTCGGTTTCATAGGAGCCGAGGGTCGCGGACACGATGCCGACTCTGTTGGGGCCGGTGCCGGGATAGGCCATGAGCTCCACCCGGACTCGGGCGCCGTTGAAGTAGGCGGAGGTGTCGTTCCAGTCGGCCAGCTCGTTCGAGTCGAGGGTTTGCTGGGCGCCGTCGGCCAGCGAAGTGATGCGCAGATAGGAGCCGTTGCCCGCCGCGGGCTGCCCGGCGAGGAGGACCCGCTCAAACTGGAGCCGGACCCACGGCTCGCGGTGGCCTCCGACCTCGGTGGTGTAGACGGCCGTGGGGCCGCGCAGTTTGCTGGACGCCGCAACCTCGCCGGAGTCGACGCCCAGGGGCTTGACCGTGCTCGGGAGCGAGGCGCTCTGCGCGCTGCTGACGCTCGGCGTGACCATCGGCGCCGCGAGGAGCAGGGCTGATGCGAGAACAAAGGTTAGAGACCGCATGGTTTCTCCCGAGGTGCCGCGCGGGATCGGGTCGATCGAGCTCTCGGCACTCTCTGAGGGGCCCGCTGAAGCGCAGAAGGCCGCAGCGAACCGTTGAGCTCAAGGAACCACAGACGCCGACGGGATTGGGAACCTTGTCGCGATCCCGTCGAGTCGACCGGCAACGGGCGCCGGCCTGTGGGCTTTTCTGGCCTCCGTAAGCGGGAAGCGGATCCCAAACCCATCAACGGGCCGAAAGAAAATCCGTGGATTTCCCCGCCGGAAAATCGCGCAAGAGAATTGATGGGTTGTGCGCCCGTTTTCCGCTTGGGAGGCTGCCGATGCACGGCCTCTGGGATTGATCCCAGCCTCTTTTCAGGAGAACACTTGATGCAGAGATTCCTTTCCTTTCGGGTTTTTCTAGGGACCCTTCTTGCCTCTTCATTCAGCCTCGCCGCCGAGGCTTCCCGCCCCGCCGCGCCGCAGCTCAGCGAGCCGAAGATCGAGGGCGAACGCCTGATGCTGTCGGTCGTGTGGCCGCACGGCCTGCCGGCCACCACCGCCAGCCTCGAGCTGTGGACC
>JBCCLG010001094.1:0-1968 GCA_039027015.1 Acidobacteriota bacterium
CCGGCCCGACGGGTTTTCAGGACGAGCGCCCGCTGTGCGATCTCTGCATGCTGCACCGCGAGGGCCAGCTGGGCATGGTGCTCGCGCTGATCGCGGTGACCCGCAGCTACGGCAGCGCGTCGCCGGCCAGCGTCTCCCAGGAGAGGGCCGATACATCGGAGCTGATGGCCTTCGCTCGGATCTACGAGGCCTTTGCCTCGTCCTTCGCGCCGTTCCGGCCGGTGCACCCCGATTTGCTGTGGCCGGGCGGCACGGGCGGCTAGCGAAAAATGGGCTGATGCTTCCGAGGCTCGCCCTGCTTCTCAGAGACCGGCGGCCCAGGCTTCGAGCCCGGTGGCCGGCCACTCGGTTTCAACGCCCATCAGGTCGGCGAGCAGGCGCGGCAGGCCCCTAAAGTGCGGGGTCCCGGAGATTCGCCCGGGCTCGATCTCGCCGCCGACGGCGATCAGCACGGCCCAGGGCGAATGCTCCATGCTGGTCAGGATGCCGTGATCTGAGAGCACCAGCAGCACGTCGTCTTCGTCGAGCAGCTTATAGAGCGCGCCGAGCCGGCGGTCGAGGTAGCGGTAGAAGCCGAAGAGCCAGGGCTCGCCGTCGTCCTGGGCGGTGCGCGAGATCTCGCTGTAGCTCTGGTGGGTGGCCGAGTCGAGGGTGGCGACGCGCATCACCAGCAGGTCGACCTCGCCGGCCTCGACGATCTGCTCGGCGGCGTCGAGATCGGCGGCCGCCTCCTCGAGCCAGGCGACGGGGCTGGTGCCCGACCGTCCGGCCACCGCGCCGATCAGCTCCTTCTCCTCGGGTCGCAGCAGCCGGCGCTTGCGCCAGCCGGTAAAGCGTCCCTCCCGCCCCCCGGGGCCGATCTGCACGCCGTGGCGGCCGCCCTGGACGGCGCCGGATGAGAAGAGCAGGTTGACCGCCACCTGCGGCCCGGCTCCCACCGCCTCAAAGAGGCTCCTGCGCTCGGGAAGCACCCACTCGAGGGCCGCGAAGGGGTTATCGCCGATGAAGCTGAGGCCGGCCAGCTCAACGCCCAGGTGGTGAATGGCTCCGAGCGGCGAGCGCGTGCCCGACTTCTCGGGAAAAACCAGGGAATCGAGCGCCGCGGCGGTGAAGGCCGGGCGGCTTTCGAGCACCCCGGTTACGCCCTGATCGAGGAAGGAGCCGATGGCGGGCAGGTCGCCGCGGGCGTCGAGATAGCGCAGCAGACGCCAGTCGGCGCAATCGAGAACCACCGCCAGGACGCGCCGGCGGCCGTCGGCGGGCCCGCCCCACGGCCTGAAGGCGCCCGGCGGCTGGGCCCGGGGCGCGGTGAGCGCCTGGCGAGCCCGGTCTTCGGGACCCCGGACCTCGACCCGCACGGCGATCTCTTCCCCGGAACGCGGCCATACCGCCCCCGAGGCCAGGGTGAGAGCGCGGCTTTCGCCACCCTCGCGGAGCACCCAGCGCACGGGGGCCTCCCCGGGCGCGCGCTCGACCCGCACCTCCCCGCCGGCCTCCGTGCGCGTCAGGCCGTGGGGCTCGAGGGGCGCGTCGGGCGGGAGGTCGCTGTCGGCGGAAATCCACAGCCTGGAATCCTCCGCCAGCCGGGCCGGGATCAGAAAGCGGAGGGAGCCCGGAAGCGCGCCTTCGCCGCCCGCGGCCTGCGGATCGAACTCGCGCAGGATCTCCTCGCGAGAAAACTGCAGGTCGTAGACCGGCGCCAGCTCGTCGTAGAGCCGCAGCGCCTCGTCCTCGGCGCCCGAGAGGCTCAGGGTGCCGATCAGGCGGTTTGCGACCTTTTGAACCGTCGATCGCTTCAGCTCCTGGCGGCGGTCGAGGGCCTCTTTGAGCTGGATCAGCACCGGCCGCCCGGGATCGTCGAGCTGATAGTTGCTCAGGGTCAGCGCCCTCCAGGCGAGCACCTCAGCCGGCGCTCCTCCGGCCGCCCGCCACCGCTGGCTCGCGTCGGCGACCTCCGCCACGTCGCCG
>JBCCLG010001095.1:0-1967 GCA_039027015.1 Acidobacteriota bacterium
AACGTGAGCTACTTCCTGAGAGCACTCGGCCTCACCTTTCACGACTTTGCGCACGCGATCGATCTCGTCGAGGCGGCCGAGTCGGTGGAAAAGGCACTCGAGGCGCCAGATGAAGGCGCCCTTGAAGCCCTGGCGATCGTCCGAGCCGGGCTGGAGGAAAAGATCGCGGCGAACCCGGCTCTAGAAGCCGAGGCAACGCGGCTTTTCGCCCAGGCCGAGCGGCGAGCCCGAGCGCTCTCGGGGTGACCCCCGATTGAAAGAGCCCCACAGCGGCAGGAAGGGTAAGGGTGTGTGGTGGTAATGGACTTATTGGCGGAGGCGAGAGCACGTCGCCTCCGCGGAGACTGGAATGGTGCCCAGGCCTCGCTCCTTGCAGCGGCCTACAGCCCCGGTGCGCACAGAGTCGCCCGGGAGCTGCTCATGAACCTCATCTTCACGTGCCGCGACCTCGGAGACTGCGAGGGAGCGGAACAGCTGTTGAACGAAGCGATCCGCATCGAGGAGGGGACAGGCGCGCCCATGGCGAGGCTCGGAACCCTCCACCTGCTGCTGGCCATGCTCAAGGCGGAGCCCGAACATCCCAAGGCAGATTTAGACGAGGCCGCGGGTCTTGCTCGGCACTGGCGCAGGCATCTCGATGACGAGAGGCGAGAGGCTGCGGATGCGCTCGTGATCTACTGCCTAGCCCATACCCAAAAGGACCGAGAGGAACTCACCTCGAGGCTGTTGCTCTTCATGACGGCTCCCCGGAAGCCGAAGGAGCCCCTCGAGCAGGCCCACCGCCAATGGCTCGAGGGCGTGGCGCGCCGGTCCCTCGGGTTTACTGCCCACTCGATCCAGCTGATAGGCGACGCGCGGGCGGCCTTTTTCGAAATAGGGCTTACCCGCGAATGGGCGATGGCGTCTCTCGATCTCGCGGTGGCGCTTGTCGCGTCCGGCGAGGAGGCCGAGGCCAGCCGGATTGCCGGGGACCTGTTCAGGCTTTATCAGGCCGTCAAGAAGGAGGAGCTAGCGCTCTCTCCGCTTCAGCTCTTCACCGAAGCCTGCGCCTCGGGCTCTCTGGACGAGGGCCTCATACGCGAAGCCCGCCGAACTCTCGGGCTCGCCCTCGGTCGTCATCTGCGGGACTAGTCAGTTAGAGCACGAGTCCGGCGGCTCGCCGGGCTCGTCGTCCGCGCTCGGCCGCCGCTCAAACTGCACGATCTGGCGCAGGGCAGAGAGGGGCATATACGAGTCGTCGTTGTCGGCCCCGATGGCGGCCTGAAGCATGTCGTGGATCGGTTCGACCTCCTCCAGGACAATCGCGGCGGCCTGCTGAAACTTGGCGCCGTCGTCCAGCGGCTCACCCTCCTGATTGAACCGGCCCTGGCTGCGCAGCGCGACGAAGGTGAGGTGGCGGCGGGATTGCCTCAGGGCCTCTAGGCCCTTCAGGAGCACGGCCGAGGCCTCGCTAGGGCTCATACTGCTGAAGGTGCCTTGCCGCGCTCAAGTCTCGACCTCACCCGGCTCAGCTTTCGGGTGAGGCTCTCGACCTCTTCGCCTAGAGCAGCAAGGTCGCTTTGAAGTGACGGCCAATCGGAGTCGAGTCCTTGCGGAGCGACTCTCGAGGATCGCGCGGCGGCAAGCTGCAGAACCAACGCGCTGAGTTTCCGATTCGCTGAGTCCAAATGTTCCCGGATTTGTCGGAGCTGCATCAAATCTCCAGGCTTCGCGCGGTCTTGGCAGCCCAAGGCGGCCGCCCCTCGGGGTAAAAAGTTGCCCCGGCGAGGGCCGGGGCGGGGAGTGAGAGGAGCCTCTCGAGACTCCTGAGGGATTTCTGCTAGCCCGTTGTGCCATCGAGCAGACGTTGGGGACCCAGCCAAAAGGCACACACACGAATAGGGAACTCTTCCAATGCCTCTCTGTGGAACGTCTGATCGGCAGCGCAAACGGCTTTGACCTGGGAGTCTCTATTCACTGTGCAATCT
>JBCCLG010001096.1:0-1963 GCA_039027015.1 Acidobacteriota bacterium
CGGCGCGGCCGAGCAGCTCGAGGGCTTCGGCGTGACGCCCGAGCTGCACGTAGGCCTTGGCGAGGGTGTCCTGCACCCGGATCACCGGCGTGCTGCGCGCTCCCTTCGAGCGCTCCCGGAACTCGAGGGATCGGCGCAGCGGATCGACGGCCCGGTGCGGCTCGCCTCGCTTCATGTAGAAGGCGCCGAGGCCGTAGTTCGCCGAGCCCACGGCGCCCGCGGACGAGGCCCCGTCGCCGAGAATCTCGAGGTAGAGGCTCTCTCCCTTCTCGGGATTCGGCCCGAAGAGGGAGACCGCCGCCAGGTTGAGGAGAAGTTTTTCGAGGTCTTCCGGGGCCAGGGCGATCTCGCTCCGGGCGTCGTAGACCTGCTGGAAGAGCCGCTCGGCGGCGCGGTAGTCCCCGAGGTTGTAGTGCGAGCGGCCCAGCTCCACGAGGCGCCCGGCGCGCGCGAGGCTCATGCGCGGATCGTTCAGAATTTCGGTGCGCAGCGCCTCTTCCGCCAGCTCGCGCCCGCGATCGTAGAGCCCGAGGCTGTCGTACACGTGGCTCAGGGTGCCGAACATGGCCGACTGCTGGGCCGGATCCCGCAGGGTCTCGACGCGCAGGGTGGCGGCGTCCACCACCTCGCGCACGGTCACGTCCGCGCCGCGCGCCCGGTCCGGCTCGGCGGCCAGCAGGGTGCTCGACAGAAAATCCGTCATCTCCCGGGCCCGGTCGCGCTCAAACTCCGCCTCGCGGCGAGCCAGCTCGGCGGCCTGGCGACCGCTCTCGGCCTGACGCCACAGGACGGTGGAGGCGACGGCCGATACCAGCGCCAGGAGCAGGAAAGCCAGCACCGGCCGATTGCGCGAGAGATGCCGGCTCGTTTGGTAGATCTTCTCGCCTCGCCGTGCGGCCACCGGCAGACCCTCGAGATGGTTCCTGACGTCGTCGGCCAGGTCGGAGGCTGAGGAGTAGCGCTGGCGAGGCTCCTTGTGCATGGCCTTCAGGACGATGGCGTCGAGATCTCCCGAGATCTCGCGCCTCAGGCGCTGGCGCACGCTGGCCGCACTCGATCCGCCGGACGCCGCACTCGAGGTGCCGCTCGGCGGCTCGAGGACGGCGAGGCTCGGCAGCGTCGGGTCTTCCCCGAGGCAGACTAGGCGCACCATTTCGAAGAAGCCGAGATTCTCGAGCTCGTAGGGCCGGTGGCCCGAGAGCAGGCGGTAGAGCAACACCCCGAGAGCGTAGACGTCGCTCGCGGTGGTGACCGCGTCGCCCAGCAGCTGCTCCGGGCTGGCGCAGGCGGGGGTGAGCGGCACGCCGCCCTCGCCGGTATCCTGATGCTCCGCCTGGCCCTCGAGCAGTTTGGCGATCCCGAAATCGAGCAGGCGAGGCTGCCCCTCGCGGGTCACGAGAATGTTGTTGGGCTTCAAATCCCGGTGCACCACAAGATTTTGATGGGCGTGGTGCACCGCGTCGCAGACCTTGAGAAAGAGCTGCAGCCGGGCCGGTAGATCGAGAGAGCGATCGCGGCAGTAGCGGTCGATCGGCACGCCGTCGACGTATTCCATCACCAGGTAAGGGAAGCCCGCGGAGTCGGTGCCGCCGTCCAGGAGGCGCGCGATGCCCGGATGCTGAAGGTTGGCCAAAATCTGGCGTTCGCGCACGAAGCGCTCCATCAGCGCCTCGCTATCGAAGGGGCCGAAGGTTCGCTTGAGGGCCACCTCCTGGCGGTAGTCGTCCTCGCGCACCGCCAGGTGCACCTGCCCCATGCCGCCGCGGCCCAGCAGCTTCTTGAGGCGATAGGGGCCGATTCGGTTTTCCTCTCCCAGCGCCGCTCTGCCGCCGCCCTTGACGGAGCCAGCCGGCGAACGGCCTCGTGCCGGGGTGAGGCGGTCGGTTCCCTCCCGGCTAGAGGCGGAGGCGGCGCGCGCCTCGCTCTTTGGAATCAGCTTCCACAGCGGCTCGCCGAGCATGCC
>JBCCLG010001097.1:0-1960 GCA_039027015.1 Acidobacteriota bacterium
GCGGCGAGTCGCTGGTGCGCGCCCGGGGCGCCGGCTCGGGCAGGCTTCAGGTGGAGGCCTTCCGCGAGCTGGAGCAGGAGCCGGTGCGGCTGGTGGACGGCCGCCTGATCTCGAGCGATCTCGGCGATCTCGAGACCCGGTCCTGGTGGTTTCGGGTCGAGAAGCGAGAGCGCGCCCTGGTGCTCGAGGCCGCGGGACGTCACCTCGCCGATCTGCGGCTGTGGCGCGACGGCTCGTGGCTGGTGGGCGATGAGCCGCGCGCCGAGGTGATCGAGCCGGTGCCCGGGCGGCCCCTGCGCCTGCTCCGCCTGAGCTCGACCCTGCCTCCGGGGCTCTACCGCCTGTCGGCCTACGGCGGTCCCTCCCTCGACTGGGCGGAGGACGACGGCACCCGGCCTCTGCACGTGCGCTCGGGCGTTCCCCGGGCTCCCGAGGCCGCGCGTCGGCGCGTGGAGCTTTCGCCCTTCGGCTTCGATCGCTGGCTCGTGCCCGGAGCCGCCAACTACTTTCGCCTCGAGACGGCGGGAGCCGCCGGCCCTGCCGGCGAGCGAACGAGCCTCGAGGTGGCTCCGTGGGATGAGAAGCGGCCCTTCCCCTCGCCCGAGGCCTCGGCCTCGATCACCCGGGAGGCGCGGCTGCCCGTCGCCGAGCTGATGCCCGGCTCCTCCGATCGCGCTCGGGTGCTGACGGTGCGCGGGCGGGCCGGAGAAGCGCTGGTTCTTCAGCACTTTCGCTCGTCCGACGGGTACCGCCTGGGGGGCAGCCCGGGCACGTACTGGATCTCGACGATCTTCTCGGGCTCGCCGGGGGACGCCGCCCCCGCCACCGCGGTGCTGGCGTCCAAGGGCGCCGGACGCCGCGCGGCGACCTTGGACCCCCGGGCGGTGCGCCTCGAGCGCGGCTCGCGCTGGCGGGCGAGCTTCAACCTGACCTCGCGAGCGACGTTCTTCGTGCGCGCCGAGGTGGCCGGCTCCTTCGATATTCGAGCCGAGGGCGAGGCCACGGCGCGCCTGCGCCTCGAGCCGTTTTTTGCCCCGGGCACCCGGCCGCGCAACTACCGCTCGCCGCAGTTTCGAGACGACGGCGGCGAGTGGGCCCTCGAAGCCGGCGTGCTCTACTTTTTGACCGTCGAGCCGCGGCGGCCGGGGATCGTGACCCTGAGCGCCCGCGCCGCGCAGCCCGATCCGCCCGCGTCCGCGGACTCGAGCCTGCCGCCCGAGGCGGTTTTTCAGCCGGTCACGGTGGAGTCCCGCTCCTCCTACACCGTCTATTCCACCGCCCGCCCCGGCGGCTTCGGAGGCGTGGTGGCGAGGCGGCTGCCCATCGACCTCCGGGAGGCCCTGCCGCTGGTCGCCGCCGAGGGCGACGGCGCGCCCCTGAGCCTGCCGTGCCGCAGCGAGGAGGCCGGCGTGGTGCAGGCCGTCGCCGAGAACGGCTCGCTCCTCGAGCTGTCGGCGGACGGCGGGGCGTGGCGGAGCAGCCTGCAGCTCGAGGCGGGCCGCGAGCTGACCTTGAGGATTCGTCCCCCCGAGGGCCTCGAGCTGCCGGTGGCCTACAGCCTTCAGCTCGCGCCGGAGCGCCTGGAGACCGACGCGCCCCTGCCCATGATGGCCCCCGAGTCCCTGCGCACGCCCGAGTTTCCGCGCCTCGAGGCCGGCGCCGAAAGGCGCCTCGAGCTGGGGCGCGAGTCCCGCGAGACCTTCCTGCTGCGCGCCTCGAGGCCGGCGCTCTACCGCCTTGAGTCCACCGGCCTTCTCGACACCTCGGGCACCGTCCGCACCCGCGTGCAGCCCGAGCTTGAGACGCGCACCGGCGGCGGCAGCGGCAGGAATTTCGCGGTAGCGCGCTATTTGGGCCCGGGCGATTACCAGCTCACGGTGCGCAGCCGGGGGCGCAGCCGCGGGCCCCTGGGGGTGCGGCTGTCCGAGAGCCCGGTGCAGGACGGCGGCGACCTGCGCCC
>JBCCLG010001098.1:0-1960 GCA_039027015.1 Acidobacteriota bacterium
AGGCGAAGGTGCCGCTCGACGCGCCGGCCACCTGGGTGATGATGCCGGCGTCGATGACCTCGTCGGGGGTTCCGCGGATGAACCTGCCCGTGGTGCACGTGCTGCTGCCGTCCACAAAGCCGTCGTCGCCGGTCTCAAAGCCCGCCTCGTAGTCGAGGTCCACGCACAGCGGCAGCACCTGCAGGGTGATGGCGCTGCTGACGCTGTTGGAGTCGCCGTCGCTCACCTGGGCGGTGATCACGTGGGTCCCCAGGCTGAGATTCGAAGTGCTCAGGGTGCCGCCGCCGCCGAGCGCGCCGTCGAGGGACGAGGTCCAGCTGATGCCGGTGGCCAGATCGCCGTCCTCGGGGTCGACGGCCGAGGCCGTGAAGGTCACCGTCTCTCCTTCGTTGACCGTGTTGCCGTCACCCGGGCCGGTGATCAGCAGGCTCGGAACGCCGATGCCGAAGTCATCCTCCGAGATGTTGAAGAAGATGTTGTCGCTGCAGCGCACCCGCAGTCGCGAGCTGACGCTCGCCATATTGGGCGTGGTGACCGTCGCGGTGCCGCTGTTGGCGACGCCGTCCGCGAGCGGCATGGGGAAGGTCAGGCCGCCGTCGGTGGAAAGGGCGATATCGACCGCGGTGCACGAGATCGGCGCCTGATCGGTATCCGCAACGTCCCACGTCACGGTGATGGGCGCCCCCTGACCGACGCTCACGCCGGCCGCCGGCTGCAGCACGCGGAAAGGCCCGGCGGTGTCGATCACGTCGACCGTGGTCGAGTCGTCGGCCACGCGGCCGCCGCCCGAGCGGTTGTCGCGGGCGGTGAGGCGGAAATTGAGGGTGCGGGCATAGCTCGGCAGAATCTCACCCAAAACCTGCTGGTCCGCGGCCAGATCGGCCGGCCGCGGGAAGGTGCGGCAGGGCGACGCGGTGGGCGAGAAGGAGCGGAAGATCGCCGCGTTGCCCACCGGCGCGTCGGGGGCGCCCGCCGGGCCGAGGTCGAATTGCTCCCACGAGAAAGTCACCGGGTCGCCGTCCGCGTCCGTGCCGCTGCCGCACAGCTCGAAGGGCGTATCGAGCGGAATGGTGTACGACGGTCCGGCCTCCACGCTCGGCGGAGAGTTGTTCACCATGATCATGCCGGCGCAGCTGCTGCCGCTTCCGACCTGCGAATAGGCGATGATCTCGTCGAGGCTGATGCCGTGAAAGAACGGATCGCTGTTGCTCTGGATGTTCTGAGCGCCGCAGATGCCCGCGTAGGCCTGAATGGTCGTGCCGCTGCCGGGCTCGTAGGCGGTCGAGGGGTTGCGGTTGGCGCCCGCGCAGCTGCCGGCGTCGCCGTTGAAGGTGTGGTTGCCGTCCCACTGGTGGCCCAGCTCGTGGGCCACGAAGTCGACCCAAAAGGGATCGCCGATCGGCTGCGGCAAACCGGTGACGCCGCGGGCTTTACCGGCGGTGCACGGCACGCCCAGGCCGGCGATGCCGCCGCCGCCGGTGGAGAACACGTGGCCGATGTCGTAGTTGGCGGTGCCGATCACGGCATTGAGGTTGATTTGGTTCTCGCCCAGCATGGCGCCGCCGCTGTTGTTGGTGTAAGGGTCGGTGGCGCCGTCGGTGTAGACGACGAGATCGTTGTTGGCGACCAGCACCATGCGGATCGCCACCTCCTGCTCGTAGATGCCGTTGACCCGGTTCATGGAGGTGACGATGGCCGCCTGTCCGTCGGCGACGGTGCCGCCGTGGAACGCGGTGTACTCGCCCGTGGCGGCGACCGCCAGGCGATAGGTGCGCAGGATGGTGCCGCCGCGGGTTTCGGGCTGCGGAGCGGGGCTCGCCTGGGCGGGAGAGGCCGCCGGGCTCGCCTCGGACGAGTGCCCGTGGCCCTCGACGCCGCAGGTGAAGCCGTGGTCGCGTCGGTAGTCGGCGCTGCGGTAGCTGAGGTAGCTCTCGACGTCGCCGCGGCCGTAGGGATCGAT
>JBCCLG010001099.1:0-1956 GCA_039027015.1 Acidobacteriota bacterium
CCCTCCCAGCAGGCCAACGACCTGATCGTTGGGTGCCTCGCCCGCGCGCGCCAGAAGAACCCCGGAGTCCGCCTCCACGCGGTCTCCGTGATGTCCAACCACCTGCACCTGCTCGCCTCCTTCGACACCGCCGAGGTCATGGCGAGCTTCATGTGCCACCTCAAAACCAATCTCTCGAAAGAGCTCGGTCGCCTTCACGACTGGCCGGGTGCTCTATGGCACGGCAGATACCACTCCGCGCCGGTCAGCGACGAGCCGGCGGCCCAGATCGCTAGGCTGCGCTATCTGCTGAGCCAGGGAGTCAAGGAAGGCCTGGTGATGGCGCCCGAGGACTGGCCCGGGGTTCATTCCGCGGGTCCCCTCCGGTCGGGCAAGGCGATGAAGGGCCGCTGGGTGAACAGGACTCGGCTCTACGCCGCCCGTCTCCGCGCGAAGGATGTTCAGGCGGCCGACTTCACGACGGCGGAAGAGGTTCCTCTCGAGCCGATCCCTGCCCTCGAGTCGCCGGACCTTCTGAGTTTTCAGTCGGAGGTGGCCCGCCTCCTGGAGGAGATCGAAAAAGAGAGCCTCGCAAGGCATCGGGCAGAGGGAACGACGCCAGCGGGCCTTGAGAGGATCTTGGGCTCGGATCCGCAGTACCGTCCGCGGCATCTCGCCAGCTCGCCGATGCCGCTGTTCCACGCCGCGACCCGCGGGGTTCGGGATGCGCTGGTCGAAGGCTATAGGGAGTTCGTGGCTGCCTATCGGGCAGCCGCCGAGAAGCTTGCGAGGGGCGACCGATGGGCGCAGTTCCCGGAGGGGTCGTTCCCGCCGCGTCTGCCGTTCGTGGGCCCCGCGCTCGCCATTTCTTAGATCTGTCGACCGCCTCCACTCGAGATGAGTCCGAAGGACGCCGGCTCGGCTCGGCGGTCGGGAGAGGTGCGTCTGCGGGCCACGTTTGCGCCTGCTTTGGGCAGTGCGAGGGTTCCGAAATCGTTTCAGGAGCAGCATTCTCGCTCCGAGTGGCTAGTCTCTGGTGGTTGGGAGGTCGGTGAGACGCACGCTTTTGAGAGTTCTCTCAATGGATGCCTGGCACCTCGTTGGGGCACCTCGTTGGGGCACCTCGTTGGGGCAGGCGTGGTTTGATCGCAACAGGTAACCGAGGGCGTTGCGCCTGCTGGACAGCCATCCGCAGGTTTTTCCCGAGCGCTGGATGCTGTCCTCGAAGGCTGTCTTGGCGTGACCGGGCTAGACGGTCATCCCGCGGCACATTTTTTCTGTACCTCCCATCAACCCCATCATGAGGAAGAACAGGACGATCGATAGTGGCAGCGCTACCAGAATCGCCGCGATGGCCAAGGACTGCACCGCCAGGGCGGCGGCTAGAACGAGCAGAAGAAGCCCGTGAAAAACGACGTAGAACCGTCTGCGGAAATGGGCTCTCCGCCGCATCGTTTCGTTCTGGACAACCCAGGCCATATCCATGATCAGCCCGCAGAGCTTCCAAATGAGAACGATCTTCAGAATCGAGTAGATGACATCGACAGCAAAAGTCGGCGTAATCCACACGCTCATCACCCCGGACTCCGCTACCGGAATACGGATTTCGACGAGATCGAAGAGGGACAGAAAACACAGCCAGTAGGCCAGCTTCCGGAGGTTTGGCACCCTTGGAGCGAGGTCCAGGATAGACGTCAGCGCCGACGCGATCAGGATCCAGCCAAACAGGTCGGGCAGGATGTCGACGTGCACGTTGTCGACGCCGAATTGGAAATCTATAAAAAAGAGGAAAGCCCAGTACATGCGGCCAAACGCGGCGGCGCATCGCTCCGTGCGGATCACATCTGGGTTTGGAGGGTTCATAGGGCCCCAAGACTACCGCGCCCTGCGGCGAATTGCGCGACGGCGCCCAGAAAAGATCAGGTAGTCTCATCCGTGTCAAAGTTCAACCTACCAACCTGTATAAAGTTGAGACAA
>JBCCLG010001100.1:0-1952 GCA_039027015.1 Acidobacteriota bacterium
CCCAAGTCCGCCTCAAAGAAGGACGCTCCGGCCGCCGAGAAGCCGCGGCGCGGCGTCTTCCAGCGTCTGGGCGACTGGTACCAGCGCAATCGCCTGCGCTTGACCATGCTCACGCTCACCCTCCTCTTCCTGATCGCCTACCTGGCGGAGTCGATCTTCATCCCGATTCTGCCCGGCCAGCGCGGCGTGGTGTGGAGCCGCTTCTTCGGCGGCACCCTGCTCAACTACTCGATGAAGGAGGGGCTGCGCCTCAAATTCCCCTGGGATAAGTACTACATCTACGACACTCGGCTCAACGAGGAGACCGAGGAGCTGAACGTGCTCTCCGAGGACGCCCTCACCCTCGATGTCGAGGTGACGGTGCGCTACCGGCTGATTCCCGACAAGACTCCGACCCTGCATCAAATCGTCGGGCCCGACTTCGTGCGCGTCCTGCTGATGCCCGAGGTCGCCGCCCACACCCGCCGCGAGATGGCCCAGCACGAGCCCAACGAGCTGTTCAGCGATCGGCGCGAGGAGATCGAGGACCGGATCCTCCAGTCGATGCGCGAGGAGATCCGAGTGCAGTCAGAGGGCGGCGGCATCTTCACCGATCTCATCCACATCGAAGACCTTTTCCTGCGCAGCATCAAGCTGCCCAAGGAAGTCGACGCGGCGATCAAGAGCAAGCTCGCCCAGCGTCAGCTGATGCTCGAGTTTGATTACCGCATCCAGCGCGAGGAGAAGGAGGCCAAGCGAAAATCCATCGAGGCCAAGGGCATCAAGGATTTTCAGGACGTGATTTCCGAGGGTATTTCTCCCGAGCTGCTGCGCTGGAAGGGCATCGAGGCGACCCTCGCTCTGGCCCAGTCCAGCAACTCCAAGGTGGTGGTGATCGGCAGCGGAGAAGACGGTCTGCCGATCATTCTCGGCAACGTCGATTCGCCGCGGCCGCTGATCGACGCCTCCGCGGCGGCCGGCTCCGAGGACGGCGACAGGCCCTCCGGTACGGGGGCTGGCTCGATCGTCGGGCCGCCGGGCTCCGGGCCCTCCTCGCCGCCGCCAGATGCGGCCGGAAGCAGCCCGGGCGTGGGCTCGATCACCGGATCGCCGGGCTCCGGGCCCTCCTCGCCGCCGCCGGGCGATCGCCGCTAGGCCCGCGGCGAGATCGAGTCGAAGACCCGGCTAATTTTCCGGGCGAGCACGCGGACGTGAGGCTCGGCCATCATCGAGATGTGATCCCCGGGCACGCCGTGGACCGCCACGCGGCTAGAGAATCTGCTCCATCCCATATCGGGCAGGGCAGCCTGGGCGGCGGCGGCCGGGGAGTGAAGATCGAGGTCGACCTCCGCCCTGAAGAGGTGCACCGGCAGATCGAGCGGTTTTTCTTCGGGGAAATAGTCGCGCCTCTGACCCGCCTTGCAGACCCGCACCATGCCGCGCAGGCGGGCCAGCTGAGACGACTGCTCCGTGCCGCCGTGAAGCGCGTTCAGGTGGGCCGCCGCGGCCTGCCAGGCTTCCTCGCCCAGGGCGCGCAGGGCGGCGGCGCTCTGCAGACCCGTCGGAGCGTCGGCCTCCGACCAGCCGGTCCACTGCGCGAGCACCTCGGCCAGCCAGTCGTAGTCGTCCCAGCCGACGCCAACCCGCTCGATGGCGGCGGTGGGCGCGGGCGAGTCGAGAATCATCAGCGCTCCGACGGGCAGCCCCGCCGCGGCGGCGCGGCGCGCCATCTCAAAGATCACCTTGGCGCCGAAGGAGTGGCCGATCAAAACCCAGGGCTTGGGCACGCGGTCGCCGCCGCAGTCCCGAAGCTCGCCCAAATACCGCTCGGCGATCTCCTCCACCGAGCCGTCCGGCCGCTCGCTCGACTCGAGGCCCGCCGCCTGGAAGGCGAAGACCTGCCGGCCTTCGAGGTGCCTGGCCAGGGGCCTTAGGTAGAAAATGGCGCCCGCGACCCCGGGAACGCAGAGGGC
>JBCCLG010001101.1:0-1942 GCA_039027015.1 Acidobacteriota bacterium
AGCGCCGCGCCGCACAGCATCACCAGAAGAACCGGGCCGTAGGCCGGGCCGAAGGACCTGGCGTCAAAGGGTTTGTTGAGGCCGTAGACGTAGGTGCCGATCGCCATCGTGCCGAGATAGACCGCCGCGAAGGAGAACGACGCCAGCATCATCGCCCGCACTCTTCCGGGAGCCGCGGGCCGGCGTGAGGCCGCGCCGCAGGCCACGGCTACCAGCAGCACAGCCGTGAGGCCGGCCACCGGCGCGCCGGTCCAGGCGAGCATGAGGTCGAGGCCGCGCTGCATATTCTCCTGGCGGAAGGAAAAGCTGCTCGGGCTCCTGGCGCTGCCCAGGTAGGGCCGGCCGAAGACCCACACATTGCGCATCAGCCACGGCACGAGGAGCGCCGAGCCGAGGGCGCCAAAAATCAGCGCGTCCTGCAGGCGGCGCCTCCACGGCGCAGCCCTGGGGAGCAGCAGGACGCAGCACCCCGCGAAGAGCGCCGCGACCCCCGGATAGCGCACCGACACCGCCAGCGCGGCGCACGCCGCGGCCACGAGCAGGGCGCGGCGCCTGCCGGTCTCCTGCTCCTCGGGCTCGAGGTAGCGCGCCATCGCCACCACGTAGCCGACGATCAGAGGAACGAAAAAGACCTCGGACCACACCCGGCCATAAATCACCGCCAGATCCGTGGAGACCGCGAAGAGCACGCCTCCGAGAAGGGAGAGCGAGAGGGACCCGGTCGCTCGCTCGGCGCCCCAGGCCAGGAGCGCCGCCCCCCCGGCCAGAAGCAGCGCGTTCAGCCAGCGGCTGGCGGCGAGGGGATCGCCGCTCGGCAGGCCGGCCGCGGCGAGCAGCAGCGGGTAGCCCGGCGGGTAGATGGGCCGCACCGGCGTGCTGTAGCGCCGCACGTCGACGAAGCCCTCGCCGGCGGCGATTCCCTCGGCCATCGTCAGGTACGACACCGAGTCCGGGCTCACGCCGATTTTCTGGGAGGTCGAGCGCAGCGAGGCGCACGCGCCAAGCAGCGCGCAGAGCGCGAAAATCAGGGCTCGCGAGGCCTTCAGCACGGCTCGCTCGGCGGCTGCGGCGCCGGCGCATCGAGAACGGGCCCGGGAAAACCCGGGCCCTGAAGACGTCGCCGCTGAGGTGCCGTGTGAGGCGCCAAGCCCATCAGGCCGCGAGCGCGTCCTTGGCGACGGCCGCCAGGCGCTCGAAGGCCTGCGGCTCGTGAACCGCCAGATCGGCGAGGATCTTGCGGTCGACGGCGCACTCCGCTTTCTTCAGCCCGTCGATCATTCGGCTGTAGCTCAGGCCGTGGAGGCGAGCGCCGGCGTTGATGCGGGTGATCCACAGCCGGCGAAACTGGCGCTTGCGCTGGCGGCGGTCCCGGTAGCTGTAGGCCAGGGCCCGGTCTACCGCCTGCTTGGCAATGCGGTAGTTCTTCGACTTCATGCCGTAATAGCCCTTGGCGAGCTTCAGAATACGGCGGCGCTTGTTGGTGCGCTTATTTCCGCGCTTGACTCTTGGCATCGGGGAACCTCGTTTGTGCTCTTCGTCAAGAGAGCTGTTTCACCCCCCTCGTCGAGAAGAGAAGGGGGCGCGGCGCCACTGGACAGGTTCGGTCTGGTTTCCCAGGGGCGTCCGATCGTTGGGTAAAGTCTCTCGAGCCGGCTGGCGCTCAAGGAGTGAATCTGCGTCCTCTATCTAACGCGGCGGGAGTCTAGTGCAGCAGGAGCTTCTTCACCGTCTTCTCGAAGGCCGGCGAAACGACCGCCGCCTTGCGCAGCTTGCGCTTCCGCTTCTGGCTTTTGGCGGTGAACATATGGCTGGTTTCCGAGTGATGGCGAAGGACCTTGCCGTTGGCGCTCACTTTGAAGCGCTTGGCGGCGCCAAAAGCCAGAAGCGGAAGCGCAAGCTGCGCAAGGCGGCGGTCGTTTCGCCGGCCTTCGAGAAGACGGTG
>JBCCLG010001102.1:0-1941 GCA_039027015.1 Acidobacteriota bacterium
CTTCGGCGCGGGCCTGGTGCTCATGGACTCCCGCTCCGGGGAGCGCAGCATCGCCGGCCTCTGGTACCGCCGCCTGGGCTGGCTGGTGGTGATCGGCGCGGCCCACGCGTATCTGCTGTGGTTCGGCGACATTCTCTTCTCCTATGCCGTTCTCGGCATGGCCATCTACCCCTTGAGGGCGTGGAGCCCACGCCGGCTTCTGGCGATCGGCGGCGTGATGATGGTGATCGGGCTCGGCCTCTCGAGCTTCGGGGGATTTTTCGCCCAAAAGATGCGCACGGAGGGCCCGCGCCTGCTGGCCGAGCAGGAGGCCGGCGCCACCCTGGGACCGCGGGAGAGCGGCATGCTGCAGCAGTGGAAGGACATGCGCGTCATGACCGACCCGTCGGCCGAGGACGCGCGGCGCGACGTGGAGATCTACCGCGACGGCAGCTTCGGCGAGATCCTGGCCCACCGAGCGCCGGTCTCGGCGATGATGCAGACGGCCGGCCTCTTCTTCTTCGGCATCTGGCGCATGGGCGCGCTGATGCTGTGGGGCATGGCGCTGATGAAGCTCGGCGTCTTCTCAGCCGAGCGCAGCGACGCTTTCTACCGACGCCTGGCGCTCTTCGGCTACGGCCTCGGGCTGCCGCTTCTGGCCGTCTCGAGCTCTCTTCTGGCGAGCCGCCGGTGGGATTTCGTTTTCCTCCAGATCCAGGGCATTCACTGGAACCTGGTGGGCAGCCTCGGCATCGCCCTCGGCCACGTGGCGGTGGTGATGCTCGTCTGGCGCTCCGGCGCGGCGCGGGCGCTGATGGCTCGCCTCGAGGCCGTGGGGCAGATGGCCCTCTCGAACTACCTGACCCACACCCTGGTCTTCACGCTGCTCTTCTACTCCTACGGCTTTGGGCTTTACGGCCGCATCGAGCGCCCGGCGCAGATGCTCCTGGTGCTCGCCATGTGGGCCCTGCAGCTGGTCATCAGCCCCTGGTGGCTCGCTCGCTTTCGCTTCGGACCCGCCGAGTGGCTGTGGCGCAGCCTGACCTACGGCGAGCGCCAGCCGCTCAGTCGACCCGGCACACCAATCCCTTGAGGTAGAGACCCTCGGGGAAAGCCAGGGCCACCGGATGGTCGGCGCCGGCGCCCAGCCGGTGGAGAATCCGCGCCTCGCGCCCGGCGTCGAGGGCGGCGTCGGCGACGATTTTCTGGAAGAGCTCGGGCAGCACCCGGCCGGAGCAGGAGAAGGTCGCCAGCAGACCGCCGGGGGCGAGGAGCTGGAAGGCGAGAAGGTTGATGTCCTTATAGCCGCGCGAGGCGCGCGCCACCCGGGCCTTGGTGTCGGCGAATTTGGGCGGATCGAGAACGATGAAGTCGAAACGCCGGTTCTCCGCGCGCAGCCGGCGCAGCTCGCCGAAGGCGTTGCCGAGCACCTGCGGCGCCCGCTCTTCGGAAGCGTAGCCCGCCAGCTCGACGTGGCGGCGGGCGAGGGTGAGGGCGCTCTCGGAGGCGTCGAGCTGCACTACCGAAGCCGCGCCGCCGGCAAGAAGGGCGAGGGAGAAACCGCCGGTGTAGCAGAAGGCGTCGAGGGCCCTGGGACCGGCGTCGGCCGCCGAGCGCTCGCGGGACTGGGCGGCCATCAAATCGCGCATCAGGGAGCGGTTGCCTCGCTGGTCGAGGTAGAAGCCCGTCTTGTGGCCGGCTCGCACGTCGACGAGGAATCTCCGCCCGTCTTCCTCGATCTCGATCTCCCGGGGCGGCTCGGGCCCCCACAGCGGGCCGACCCGCGGCTCGAGCCCTTCCTGGCGCCGCGCCGCCACGTCGGAGCGCTCCCACGCCGAGGGCACCGCCTCGCCCAGCACCTCCTCGAGCCCGCGCACGATGGCGGCGCGGTAGCGGTCGGCGCCGGCGCCGGTGAGCTGCACCACCGCGGCCGGACCGAAGCGATCGATCACCACGCCCGGC
>JBCCLG010001103.1:0-1940 GCA_039027015.1 Acidobacteriota bacterium
GAGGCTTTGGGCATTGCGGGTCTCTTCTGCGAGCGAGCTCATGGGCAGGTCAGTCACTGTTGCGGAAATGCGGAGCCATCAACGAGGCGCCGAGCTCCATCCCGGGAAGGAGGAGACTCGAGGGCGAGCACCGAGGGCAAACGCTGGGGCTCGGCGAGGCGAAGCATCTGGTAGCCAAAGCCCGCCAGGCCGACCATCAGGCCCGGCGGCGTCATCTTGCCGGGCACGCCGTAGTGCCAGCCGGCCTCGCTCTGGTGGCCGAGCACCGCCGAGGCCAGCTGTCGCGCCTTTTCCTCGAGCTTCGGCAGGTCCAGAAGGCGCGAGACGACGAGCAAGATATCGATGTTGCCAAGGGCTCCGTGGCATAAGCAGTGCCCGGTTTCGAATCCTTCCGCGAGGGTTGTTTCGAGCGCGCGCTCGATTTCGCGGCGAACCTCCGAGTCGCCTCCCAGATAGGGCAAAGAGAGGGCCCTGGCGAGCAGAATCCCGGGGGCTCCGTGGCACCAGGCGGTTAGATAGTGCGTTCCGCTCGCGTCTTCCGCTCGGCACTCCGGCCGTTCTCCGGCGCGCAGATCGGGCCAGTTGCCTCGCTCCTCGTCGAAGAGGCTGCGCTCATAGGCGAGAGCCTCGAGGGCGGTCTCCCGGTAGCGTCGATCGCCGGTTCTCTCGTGCAGCCGCAAGAGAGCCCAGGCGATTCCCGCCGTGCCGTGGGAGAAGCCCAGAAGAGCGCTGCCGCCCGCCACCTCGAGCGGCCAGCCGACGCCGCGTGCCTGGGGCCGGGCGGCGTCGAGCAGGTGATCCCCGCAGGCGCGGGCGGCCTCCCAGATCCGCCCCGACGGCCTCTCTCTGGCGAGCTCGAGCAGGGCGATGAGAAGGCCCGCGCTGCCGCCCACCAGGTCGCAGACTTCGTCCTCGGCGATCCGAGGCAGCACCGCCGGCACCAGGCCTTCGGCGCGGTCCAGGAGATCGGCGTCCCGCCACACACGGGCGAGGTGGACGAAGGTGTAGATCCACCCGCCCTGGCCGGCGAAAACGCCGATTTGGGGAGTCTGCTCTTGAGCCCGGTCGAGGCCTTTGAGCAGCGCGGTGACGGCGCCGCGCGCGAGCCGGGTCGACCGGGCATCCCGGCGTACGGCGCCGTGGTACGCGAGGAAGAGAGCGATGCCGCAGACCCCCTCGTAAAGGCTGGGGTCGGCGTAGCGCAAGGTCCAGTGGGGATGCTCGAGGTACTCGAAGGCGTACCAGCTGGCGCGGCTCGAGTCTTCGTAGGCGAGGTTTGCCAGCTCGGCGGCGACGCCATCGGCGGCCGCGAGGAAGGAGTCTCTCGGCGCCGGGGCCCGGCCCACGTCGAGGGCGAGCCGAGGCCGGCTTTCAAGGCCGGTCTCGGCCAGGTCGAGGGTCGCCAGGCAGCCGCGCACCAGCCAGCTTTGACGGTCGAGGTCGCGCTCGCTCAGCCGCTCGATGATCTGCCGAACCACGGTCAGGCCAGACTCGGCGATGACGCCACCGATGGCGTTCAGGCGACTGTCAAAGATCGTCTCGCCGCCGACCCGAGCGGTGAAGATCGGCACGTCGACCCGCTGGAGATCGCGGCTCTCGGCCCTCAGCAGCGGCACCATGAAGGGACCGTCTTCGAGCGCCCATCAGAGGTGGTCGAAGAGCATGTCGCGCTCCAAAGCGTTGCGCAGCACGTCGGGATGAAAGCTCTCGAAGAGAAGGGAGGCGTAAACCCGGGTTGGCCGGAAGACCAGACGGATCTCGGCCTCGGCAAATGCCTCGATGGGACCCTCCGCGGCGAGAAGCCCCCGGCGATTCTCGAGTATCAGCCGGTACGCCAGCTCGAATCCCTGGAGCACTTCGTCCGCGTGGTGAGAGGCGAGAATCGGTCGGCCGTCGACCGACGGTGTGTTGTCTCCCCCGGGCATATCCTCGAAGCACTC
>JBCCLG010001104.1:0-1937 GCA_039027015.1 Acidobacteriota bacterium
AGATGTGCTTAAGTACCGCGCTTTGCGAGGTACTACAGTGATGTGTACGTTACTGGAACAAGTGAATCGCAAGAAGTTGAAAGCGAGGTAAGGAACGTAGGTGATGGGGAGAGAAATGATGACAATGGGGCGAGGTGTAGTATTTTTTCATTTGAAGCAGAGTCTGGAAATAGAAATAGAAGGAGAAAGAAAGAGAAGAAAGATTATGTAAGCAATAAGATGAGGTACCCTCTATTACCGTGTAAATCAACCGAAGCTATGATGAATCGACTCACTGATGTGATTGAAACATCTGTAGGGAAAGATGATATCCTTAAATTCGAGGATCCAGAACAAGTGGAATGTCGACATAAAGTTGAAGGTATGGAATGTCCTGGAAAGAAAGGAAAAGGAAAAATAAGTGTAAATAATAACATATTATAAACTAGCGGTGGTGTGCGACCGGCTCTCGAGGCATTTGGGCAGATACCGGCGCGGTTTGCCCGATCTCTTTGTGCCGTCGCCGAGCTCGCCAACCGGCTTCGAGCTGCTCGAGGTCAAGGCCCCCGGCGATCAGCTGCGCCCCGAGCAGGGTGCCTGGATCGACTATCTCAACGCCCGCGGTCTGCCGGCCAAGGTCCTGAAGCTCAAGGCGGCGGCTCCCGGGGCCGGCTAGCGCCTGGGCGGCCTCGAAAGCCGCGCCAAAAGGCTCGCCTGCAGGCCAAGTCCCAGCGGTCGTGAGGGCGCCCGCGGCCCGCCCAGGCGCGCGCCTTGACCACCGCGCCGAAGAGGGTCGGCTGGAGCACCAGCGGCCACAGCAAACGAGGATGCCGGCGCACCGCATAGCGCGCCGAGGAGCCCGCGCGGCGCTGGCGCTCGAGGAAGGGCTCCAGGCGGTCGTAGAGGTGGTGATGGAAGCAGAGGGCCGAGCCCCGGAAGATCGACTCCCAGCCGAGCCGTCGCCAGCGCCACGCCATCTCGGTGTCCTCCACCGCGGCGTGGGGAAAGCGCTCGTCGAAGGGCTCGGCCTCGAGCCAGGCCCGGGGCGCCGAGAAATTCGAGCCCAGAACGGCGGTGAACGGAATCGGACGGTCTTCGCGCAGGCCGCGAAAGTAGAACTGCGGGCCGGCGGGGGCGAGAAAGCGCATCAGCTCGGTGATTTCCCGCTCGGGATCCCACTCGATCCTCCCCTGAACGCCGCACTCCCGTCCGGTCTCTTCGAGCCGTCGCCTGGCGGCCTCGAGGTGAGCCTCGATCGCCCCGGCCGCGGGGCGGGTATCGTCGCCCAAAAAGAGCACGCGCTCGGCCCGCGCGAGGGCCACGCCGCGGTTGCGCGCCGCCGCCGGCCCGGCGGCGGGCTGCGTCTCGAGGTGAACCCGCCGTCCGTGGGGGTCGGCTGCGAAGGGCTCGAGGATGGGCGAGAGGTCGGCGCTCGAGCCGTCGTCGATCACCAGAATCTCGAGCCGGACGGGCTCGCCGCCGGCGTCCCGCTGGGCGAGGGTGGCGCGCAGCGTCTCGCGCAGCCGATCCTCGCGATCGCGGGTGGGGATGACCACCGAGATGTCCGGCGGGGGCGGCGTGCGGGTCAAGCTCACCCCGCGCTCTCCCGAAGCAGGGCCTCGGCCCGCGTCCTGAAGGGATGCTCTCTCTCGAGCAGCCGGTCAAAAGAGGCTGGCGGGAGGTCTTCTTCGCCGCGCCAGGCGAGCAGCTGGGCCAGGAGAGCCTCGCAGCCGAAGCGCGGCAGCGACGCCCAAAGCCGGCGCTGCCTCTCCTCCAGCTCGCCATGGCCGCCGCCCCGGGCGCTCCGTCGGCACAGGCGCGCGGCGTGACGGGCGAGGAGCCACAGGATCTCAAAGCGCATGCGGGCCTCGGACTCCGCCCCCGCCTCGGCGGTTTCCCGCAGGGTGTTCCGCGGGTGCACCCGGTAGCGCACCAGGGGCTCCTCGATCAGCGCCAGC
>JBCCLG010001105.1:0-1935 GCA_039027015.1 Acidobacteriota bacterium
GCCAAACCAGGAGGCGACCGATCTCGACCGCCGACCAGCCGATCTCCGCCGGCTGGTTGTCGTGGCCGATCATGGCGCCGTTCGCCGTGTCGTAGAGCCGGTTGGGCAGGCGACCGGCGAAGAGGCCCATGCGGTTGAGAAAGTCGAGCAGGCCGCTCATGCGCGCGTCGAACTGTCTTTTGTCGATCAGTCCGAGCTGCTCGGCGGCCACCAGCGCGGCGATCGAGTCGCCCAGGCACCACATATTCGTGACGCCGTAGCGATCCATCATGTTGACCAGGCCCGTCTGCGGATTGTGGTTGTTCTCGAAGTAGCGCCAGGCGATGCGCGCCCACTCCATTTCCTGATCGCTCAGGGAGCCGTGCTGGCCCTGGTGGAAGAGCTGAGAATTTCTGAAGTTCGAGAGGCCGTCGCGCAGGCCTCGAGCCGCCAGGCCGCAGCCGGTGACCGGCAGCAGAAGAACGGCGAGAAATGCGGCGGTGAGCGCCGGAGCTCGGGGCGGCCGAAAGCTCGGCTCTCGCCCGGTCATGGCGTCGGCGCCCCGCAGTGTCTCGGGTGCTGGGGAAGGCAGCGCTTGGAGCCCGTAAATCTGTCCTGAAGCACCGACTCCCAAATTCCCGGGGTGTGACCCCAGCGCAGCAGCTTGCCCTGGACCTTGTAGAGCAGGCTCTCGAGCATGATGCCGTTATTGTTGGCGGTAAAGGTTTCGATCAGCTTGCCCGAAAGCTCGTAGCGACCCTCATAGAAGCCTTTTTCCGGGTCGTAGAGGGTGGAAATGGTGTCGAAGAGCAGATCGGTATAGGGCGTTTCCCAAACGGCCCACATGCCGAGGGCGCCCTTGAGCGCGATGGCCGAATGCTCGGGCACGAACTCGCCGGTTTCGGTGATCGTGTTCCAGGGGTAGCCGTCGGTGTAAATGGTGTCGTACACGAAATAGGGCGCTCCGTTGAGCTGATGCTCGGTGCGCGCCGTGAGAATCCCCGTGTTCAGGTAGCGCAGCTCCTGCACCTCGTAAATGCGCTGGGCGAACTCGCTCATCCACTCCACGGTGTGGGTGCGATCGTCGGACTCGCGGTCCGTTCCGTGATCCCAGTTCAGCTCGATGGCGTCGAGCACGTAGCTCTCGGCGACGACGTAGTTGTGGGCCCCCAGAACCCGCGGATCGCGGGAGTCATAGGGCACGTCGACGCCGAAGATGGGCAGCGTCTCGAAAGGCTCGGCCAGCGAGGAAAGCTCGGTGTCAAAGCCCCACATCTGAAAGCCCTTGGCGGCATATTCCTCGTAGCCGAGCCGCCCCTCCTGGAGATATTCGACCTTGTCGCCGGTCTTGAGGGCGCCGTACATGGTGCCGCACGGATCGAGCACGCGGCAGTAATTCCAGCGCAGCAGCGCGCGGTCGATGGCGTTACCGTGCTCCGGGAAGCGCTCCTTCAAAATGCGAAACCAAATCAGCAGGCGGCCCAGGTCCAGGGCCGAGAAGCCGATTTCTCCCGGCGCGTTGGTGTAGTCGACCTTGGCGGCGGTCTCGGTGTTGTAGGCCTTGTTGGGCAGCTCGCCGCGAAAAAGATCGAGGGTGCCGAGGGTGCCGAGCAGCAGCGAAAGTCGTCGATCGAAGGTGTGTTTATCGATGATGCAGAGTTCATAGGCGGCGAGCATTCCGCCCAGGTAAGACGCCGTGTCCCACATGGTGGTCGAGGGAAAGCCGTCCACCGAGTTCACGAGTCCGGTGGTCGGCTGATAGTTGTTTTCGAAATATTTCCAGGCGATGCGCGCCATCTTCAGCTCGACCGGCGTCAGCACGCCGTTGCGCCCCGGGTGTCGGCCCTGGCCGCGGGGCGGTCCCTCGGGCTCGCAGGCCGGTCCGCACGCCGCCTCGGCGGCGATCTCGGGAAGCTGAAAACACACCTTTCCCTCTACCTTCTGGGCGCCCGCCAC
>JBCCLG010001106.1:0-1932 GCA_039027015.1 Acidobacteriota bacterium
AATCGAGGGCCCGGCGCTCCACCTCCTGGGGATCGAGGCGGTCCGGCCCGCGGAGGGCGTAGCGCTTGGCCACCAGCCGCTCGCCGCCCGCCAGGCGGAGTCGCAGCACCCGGCTGTTGCGCCCGCCGCCGAGGGGCTCAGCGGACTCCAGGGCTCCGCCGAGCTCGTTTGGAAAGCGCCGCGCCAGCTCGCGGATTTCGGGCTCCGGTCCTGGGTCGAAGCCCGTCCAGCCGCGCAGGATTTCGAGGCCCCCGGGCGGCGTGCCGCCGGCGGGGCTGAAGAGCAGCGCCCGGCAGGCGGCGCTCGGGAACTCGGGTTCGGCGAAAGTCTCGGGCAGATCGTCGATGAAGACCTCGCAGCCCAGCTGGCGCACCCGGCGGACTTTGGCCTCCCGGCTGCCCGCGAAGTGCACGTGGGCGGGGTTAAGGCCCGCGCCGTCAGGGTCGAAGAAGCGATGGGACCCCAGCCAGTCGAGCGCCGCGGCGCGCAGGTCGACCCGGGGCTCGCGGCGCGGAAATCGCGTCTTGTGGCTCACCACGTGCACCGTCCAGCCGGCTCGGCCGAGGCGCCGCAGGGCCGCGAGGGCGCCGGGAAAGGGCTCGGCGTGCACCAGCTCCTGGCCGTAGAGGCGCGCCTGGATCCGCTGCCAGGTCACCTCGCCCTCGGGCAGCCGGCGAATCGCGTCGCGCATCTCCGTCTTGGTGCGGCCGCCGCCGCCGCGGGCCGGCAGCGCGCTCGCGAAGCCCATGGACTCGATGAGCCGCGGCAGAACCCGGTCGTAGCAGATCAGCGTGTGGTCGAGATCGACGCCGAGAACACGCCCGGGCGGCGGCGAATCGAGGGGCATCGCGAGGGGCTCAGGGGTCTGACGCCCGAACCGCGGCCTCGAGGTGAGAGACCAGCAGCGGCGCCCGGCCCACGGCGTAGAGCTCGTCGCGCAGCTCGAGGGTGGTCGCCCCGGGCTTTGCCTTGACCTGGAAGCGCCACTCAAAGCCGCTCTCGGCGGGAAAAAGGAAGGGCTCGTCGGTGGCGTCCTGCCCCTGGACCCGCAGGCGGATCTCCTTGGCGCCGGTGGCGGCCTGGGCGTGGACCACGACCTCGATGCGGGTCGGGGTCTCGGTGAGGTTGTGCACGATCAGCGAGGAGCTCTCTTCCAGAACGCGCCAGTCGGCGAAGTCCGGGGTCTTGAAGTAGCCCCAGTCGTCGCCGAAGAAAACGAGCGCCTCCCGGCCCTCTTCGCGGGCGCGGGCGAGCAGATCGTCGGGTCGGTTGTAGGACACCCTGACCACGGCGCGGCTGTTCTCGATCGCCGAGCTGTAGAAATCGAGCGAGCCGCCGAGCAGGAGGCGCCTCAGCTCAATCGCCGGCTCGTTGCGCAGCTCGAAGCTCCGGGCGAAGTAGCTTTCGGGAAAATCCCAGGGACCCACCTCCGGATGCTCATAGAAATTCCGCCCCTGCTGCACGAGGGGAGCGAGCGGAAAGCGCCGAAGAAAGGTCTCGGCGCTCGATCGCCAATCCCTTTTCCGCCACTCGGCCAGCCCGATATCCGGCACCGTAAAAGTGGTGACCACCCGGCTTGGAGGGTGAGGGCGCATCTCGAAGGCGACGACGTTCATGCCGTTGACCAGGCAGGGGGTTTGGGCGGGAAACTCGGCGTCGAGCCGGGCGGCGAGTCGGCTGAGCTCCACCGGATTGCCGCGCAGCGCGAGCAGCGCGCGGACCGGCGTCACGGCGCTCAGGAGCGGCAGCGCCGCCAGCGCCGCGAGCAGCCACGGGCGGCGAACTCCGCCCGCCCGCCGGTGGAGAGCTTCGGCGAGAAGGAGCACGCCGACGCCGGAGAGAACGATCCACAGCGGCCACAGAGGCACGTAGTAGCGCACGGCGAAAAACCCGGTCGACTGCGCCAGGGAGAGAATCGCGAAGAGCGCGACC